>JAVHRY010000048.1:0-3312 GCA_036171915.1 Elusimicrobiales bacterium
CTGGCTTTCAGGGCCGAATCCGCGCAGGGGCCGATGGACTTCACGGGCGACTACTAACAGTCTGCTGAAAAAGCCCTTTTCGGTTTCTTTCGGCCGCTTTCGCCGCGGATAAGCCGCATAGCGGCTTTCCGCGGCCCGGCCCGGAGATTCAGCGTTGAATAAATCGCCTGCGCCCTTGCGGACCGCACGCGGCCTCAAGCCTGAGGCCGCTCTAAAGCCGGGCCTCACCTGCGGCTTCTTTGCCCGCCGCTTACAGGCCCGGCGGGCCTGCCCGCTTCTCGCGCCTTGCCTCGGCTCGAAATCGCCTCAAAATATTACCTGGGAGCCTGTCCGACATAAGCAATTTCGCCTGCAATTGCCGCTTTTGTCCTGCGCCTTCGCGCCGCTCGACTTACAACCTCCGTCGAGGGTGCTCGTTCCGCGCCGCTTCGGCTCGGCTTCGAAATCCAAAATTTCGCCATGAAAGCGACTAATTGCTCAGGCTCCTAGGGGGCTTTTTCAGCAGACTGCTAACGGGAATGTTGTCGTATTTTTTATAAAATAGTATGAACATGAAAAAGAACACACTCGACCGCTTCACCGTCTGCCTGGAAAAAGGCCTGCTTTCACGGCTGGATGAAATTTCATCCGAACGCGGCTACCCCAGCCGCTCCCAGGCCATGGCCGATTTCATCCGCCGGGCCGTAACAAAAAAAGAGTGGCGGGGCGGACGCGACTGCGCCGGGACAATTTCCATGGTCTATGACCCCTCCGACGGCCGCCCCGGCCGCGGCTTGGAGACGCTCCTGCGGGCCAACGCTAAAAGTGTGCTTTCGGCACAAACCAATCTGTTGCCGGGAGGGAAAATGTTCGTTACTGTTGCCGTCAGCGGACAGCCGGCCGCGCTTCAACTTCTGGCGGACGCCCTGCGAGCCCTTAAAGGCGTAACGCACGGTTCATTTTCAATAGTCTCCCCCTCTAAACACGCATAAGAAAATGGCGCGACACGGCCTGCTGTGACGGGCGGGGCTGGTCTGCGACGCCATGAGATCCGTTTCCCCCAGCGCCGTTATCTTCGGGCCCATGGCGGCCATTTCCGCCGAAGGCTTTTTGGCGGAAGCCGGCCTTAAGGCGCTTTCGCCGTAAAATCTTGGCGCCGCGGCGCTGCCGGAATTGCTGGCCGCCGTTGAAGAGAATATCAGGCTGTCCAGGTGATCAGCGCTTTCCGGACCGAAGTAGTCTGCCTGACCTGGTTGTTCTTCGCCATTTTTTTCAGCAGTCCCTCCACCCACTCCCGGTCCATTCCAGCGCCGTTCACTTTCAGGCCTACCTCTATATCGCGCATGGTGTCCGCTATGGAGGCTTTCTTTTCCCAGCTGTCGGTTATCAGGCGCACTTTCGGCGAGCGGCCGAGTTTTTTCAGCACGTCCAGAACTATTGCCGCCCCCTCTGGCGCGCGGTATTTAACGCCGTGCTTAGCGTAGACTTTCTCCAGGAGCGCGTTGCGGCGGACGCCGGCCCAGCCTATGTAGACACGGCGCGGCGCGGCGGCCTCCATCTTAAGGATGTCCGCCCGGGTCTTCACCGCCATGGTCATAGAAGCCAGGGCTATATCGAAGCGGCCGCCCACGCGCGCCGCGGGAAGATCCGACCATACCGAAAGGACGCAGGAGGCGTTCTTTATGCCGCGGCGGAGTTTTTCACCGCGGAAGATCTTAAGCATTTCCGGTGAAGAATCCACCCCGAGCGCGCCTTCGGCCGTTTTTGCCAGGCGCAGGGCGTAAACACCGGTGCCGCAGCCTATATCCAGCACGCGCAGGCCCTTAAAATAAACTCCCATCCCCTCCAACTGCCGCAGTATTCTGCCGGTTTTAGCGTACGTCTCCCTCTCAAAAGGCAGCGGGTAATTCCTGGCCCGGTTATCCCAGAATAATTTTTCGTTGGCGCGGGTTCCTTTCATTGTCACAATTATTATATTAAAATCATCATTCGGCGCGGAGCAGGAGAGAACCCGAAAGCGATGACCACCCCGACCAATAAAACCACCCAGGCTGTGTTTTTTTCCGCGGCGCTGCTGTTCTGCCTTAGCCCCTTCGCCTCTCCGCCGCTGGCGCTGGCCCTTGGCTTGGGCCTGGCGCTTACAGTAGGGCATCCCTGGAAAAGCCACAATGGGCGCATCATTAAATACCTGCTGCAGCTTTCCGTGGTCGGGCTGGGCTTCGGTATGAATTTCGGCGAGGTGGTGAAGGCCGGCCGGACCGGCGTGGTCTTTACCGCCATTTCCATCTTCGGCACCCTTACCGCGGGCTGGCTTATAGGGAAGTGGCTTAAGATCGAGCGGAATACCTCAGGTTTGATATCCTGCGGCACCGCTATTTGCGGCGGCAGCGCCATAGCCGCGATCGCGCCCATAATAAACGCCGGAGAGAAGGAAATATCCGTGGCGCTGGGAACTGTTTTTATACTGAATTCCATAGCGCTGTTCCTGTTCCCGCCGATAGGGCTGCATCTTGGCCTTACCCAGGCCCAGTTCGGGCTGTGGTCGGCCATAGCCATACACGACACCAGTTCCGTAGTGGGCGCGGCGGCCCGCTACGGTCCCGAAGCCCTGAAGATAGCCACCACGGTAAAGCTGACCCGGGCGCTCTGGATAATCCCGCTGTCGTTCGGGGCCGCCTTTGCTTTTAAGAATAGATCGGCGAAGGTGTCGCTGCCATACTTCATCTTCGCCTTCGCCGGGGCCTCGCTGCTGGTAAGCGCCTTCCCCGGTTTCGGCGCGGTGTATTCCGGCATAACACACGCCGCCAAGACGGGTCTTACCGTTACCCTTTTTCTTATCGGCGCCGGGCTTTCGCGTGACAACATAAAAACCGTGGGTTTTAAGCCGGTTATGCAAGGAGTGATTTTGTGGACGCTTATTTCCTCCGTTTCTCTTTTCGCGGTGACGCGCTGACGCGGAGGATAAATCGCGATCCCGTCTGTTTTCGCCCCGCCCGTGCGGGCCCATTGGCCCGCTTTCTAACGCCCTTGAAATATTTAAAAAATAAACTGCCGGAGATACTCACGGCCGAGCGCCGCCGGACTACGGGCCACACGGCTGCCGGGCTGTTTTTTACGCATTAGCCGCGCGGTTTGAGGACTTAAATCCGCAAAAGCCGCCGTCTTTCCCTTACTGCGAAGCGGCCGACAGCGTCTCTTTCAGTTTTGATCCCATTATCTTGTTATAATGTTCCGTTTTTTTCTCTATCTCTTTAGAGAACTTCTCGTAGAAAGCGTCCTTTTCTTCGCTCGCCTTGTCATACTCCTTCTCTAACAGCTTGTGTTCCTTGTTAA
>JAVHRY010000049.1:0-14685 GCA_036171915.1 Elusimicrobiales bacterium
TCATCAACGCCAACTACGTGCGCTCCCTGCTGATGGATATTTACCCGTCGTACTCAAAGGAATACTGCATGCACGAGTGCGTGCTTACCCCCGGCGAGGATATGACCTTCAAAGGCCTCCGGACGCTGGACGTGGCCAAAGGGCTGCTGGACCGCGGCTTCCACGCCCCGACGATCTACTTCCCCACCATCGTGCACGAGGCTATCATGGTGGAGCCGACCGAAACCGAGTCCAAGGCTACCCTGGACGAGTTCGTAGCGGCCATGAAGGACGTGCACGACGCCGGCGTGGCCGACCCGCAGGCTTTGAAAGACGCCCCGCACACCATGCCCGTAAAACGCCTGGACGAGGTGCAGGCCGCCAGGCAGCCCAACCTCCGCTGGTAGGGGAACTCCGCGTGGGCCGGAACGCAAAAACAGGGTCGGCCACACCGTGGCCGCCCTTCCCGCTCTCAGGCTCGGCGCTTACGCAAGCCTCGCCTTCCGAGAGGGTTTTGCTAACCCGGCCCATACGTCGCTGCGAATGTGAAAGATGAATAGCGGATCGATAACGGAAATACAACCGTTGGACGTAAACAAACAGTTGGTGACGGGCGACGCTGGGACAGGGTTAGCCGATCTGCCGGTTGACGATGGGGCAGGATAAGCAAAACCGTCGTTGAGCCCGCCGCTTGCTTAAGCGCGGCGGGCGAATACCGAGCGAGGCCACGGTGTGGCCGAGCGTGTTTTGCGTTCCCGCCCCATCGGCGACCGGCTAAGCTGAGCTAACTATTTTATGGAAAAAGGTCTGATAATCGAAACGCAGCCACTGGACGTTTACGAACAGATGGCGGCGGACGAAGCGCTCTGCGAGGCCCTGCCGGCGCGGCATATCCTTCGTTTTTACAACTGGAAGGGGCCCGGAGTGACCTTCGGCTATTCCCAGCGCCTTAAGGCAGTGCAGGAGGCCGTCAAGGCGGCGGGCAGTTCCATCACCGACATAACGCGCCGGCCCACCGGCGGCGGCATAGTCTTCCACGAAACCGACCTGACCTTTTCCTTCATCTTCCATTCACCCGGGGCTTATTTTGAACCCGGCAAGACCTATGACCGCCTGCACCGGGCGATAAACGCCGAATACGCCAGGCTGGGCATAAGCTTCGACCTGCTGAACGAGAAGACGAAGGATTACGCGGTAAACGACCCGGTAATGAACTGTTTTGCCAAACCCGTTAACATGGATATATTGTATAATGGAAAAAAAGTGCTTGGCGGAGCGCTCAGGAAGCTGGGCGACTATATGCTCTACCAGGCGTCTTTCCAGGCGCCTGACGCCCGCGCCAACAGCGCCCTGCATAAGAACGCCATCATAAAGGCGCTGGGCGGAGAGTTCGGGCTTGAATTGGAAGCGTCCGCCCTAAACGGGGAAACGCAGGCCAAAGCCGCCGCGCTGGCGGCAGCCAAGTACCGCACGTCGCAGTGGAACGGCAGGATTTAAAGGAGACTTCTATGGTAGCTTTTGTACTCTGCAAACTGGTGGCAGGCCTTGAGCAGAAAGCCGTGCAGCAGATCAAGAACGTGCGCGGCGTGAAAGACGTCTACATGACCTTCGGCGGCTGGGACGCCATACTGGTGGCCGAATCGGACACTATAGACAAACTTAGCGGCCTGATCGTCAGAGAAGTGCGCGGCATACACGGCGTACAGACAACTGAAACCCTGGTGACCACGAATCTTTGAACGCTGGCGCGGTTTTTAGGTAAATAAATGGAAAATAACGATGGTTTTGCCAGGCCCGAAGACAATCTGGTGCTGATAGTGGACGACGACGACTCCGTAAGGGAGCTGTTGGAGTTCATAGTAAAGAAAGACGGCTTCCGGACCGAGAAAGCGTGCGACGGAGAAGAGGCCCTTAGCAAGGCCCGCGCCCTGAACCCGGACCTGATATTGCTGGACCTGATGCTGCCCAAGTTCGGCGGCTTCGAGATACTGCGGGAACTCCAGAGCGACGAGACTTCCGGCATCCCCATAATAATAATAACAGGGCGCTACACGGACCGCTCCACCGCCGACATGATAAAGCAGGAACCGAACGTAAAAGATTTTATCGAAAAGCCGGTTAAGCCGCCCGTGTTAAGCGCCCTTATCCATAAGATCCTGAAGACAATTCCGTCTCCGCGCAAGCCGGGGGCCTAGTGCTGCGCCGCGTACCCGCAAAAAACCTTGCCGCGGCCGCGCTGTTCCCGCTTGTGTTTTTTCTTATGGCGGCGGGAGACCTGGCGCTGCGCTCCAGAGAAGCTTTTGCAGAAGCCGGCCGGCAGGAGAGCTGGCGGGACAACCCCGCGCTTAAAGCCGCGGCTTTAGAAGCAGAATTCAAGCTGAAATATTCAGCATTAGACAGGCGTGCCGCAGCCGGGAAGTTAACCCCCGGGGAAGCCGCGCGCGCCGCGGCGCTGCTCGAAGCCGACAAAGATTTACGTCTTTCTGAAAGCTCAGCCAAACTGGCCTATATCTGGTATAAGTCCGCCGCCCGGGATTTCAGGTCACCGTTTAACCCCTGGGCTGAAAAAGCCGAAGAGAGGCTGCCGGCGGCCCTTGCTGCCTGGCGCGCGGAACTTGCCGCTGAAAACATAAAGGCCGAACCCTGGATGACGGAGTAAACGGAAAGCGTAAAGCGGGAAGCGGAAAGAGTTTTATCCGGAACGTTCCCAACTTAATATTTCACGTTTAACTCCCTCGACGTTTCCCGCTTTGCGACTATGAGCCGCGCGCTAAAAACACTGACAGGTATATTAATCGTCCCTGCAGCCCTGGCGGCGGTCTGGGCCACGGGCGCTGTCCTCACCCCCGCGCTGGGCCAGGTAGGCGTAACAGCCCCCCTCCTGGCGGGAATACTAGGCTGCCTCCTGCTGCACGCGCGGGGCGGGGGCAGGCGCCTCTATGTGGCCTCCCATGAACTGACCCACGCGCTTGCGGCTTTATTCAGCGGGGTGCGCGTGCGCAAGATCTCCGTTAAGCGGCAAAGCGGCTACGTGCTGCTGGATTCCACCAACGCCTTCATCTCGCTCGCCCCGTATTTTATACCTTTCTACACGCTGCTGGCCGCGGCTTCCTACTGGCTGGCCGGGCGCTTCTGGCACTCCGGCGCGCTGCGCCCCTGGTTTTTGGCCGCGGCCGGCTTCACGCTGGCTTTCCACCTGCTGCACACGGCTGAAATATTGTCGGGCCCGGTACAGAGCGACCTAAGGAAAGCCGGCGGGCCGGTTTTTTCAATACCGCTGCTCGTCCTCCTCAACTGCCTGGGGTTCGCTTTCGCCCTGAAACTGCTGTTCCCGGGGATCGTCTCGTTTAAAGCCTACTGGCTGCGCGTCCTCGGCGCGCAGGGCGCGGCCTACTCAGCCATTTTCTCCGCCGTCTCTTACCTCTTCAATACTGCTAAAATATACGTGAATTCATGAAACTGTTTAAACAAATCTTCGCCCGCATAATTTTTCTGCCTCTTATATTAGCGGCCGGCTTGGCCGTTACCGCCCTGGTGGCGGCGCGCGTGATGTTTAAGCCGGAAGATCTGCAGATCATAGTAACGAACCAGTTTCAGGAAGCTTTAAAACGCCCGGTGAGAATGGAGTGGGCCCGGTTTTCAGCTACCGGGGACATCAAAATAAAAGGCCTGCGCGTAACCGAGCCGGGGCCGGAGTCGGTGGATTTCCTTACGGCGGACTACATCTACGCCACCTACAAGCTGCTGCCGCTGCTGCGCCGCAAAGTGGAGATAGACAGCGTGTCGCTGGTGGCGCCGAAGATACGCCTGTTAAGGCGCGCGGACGGGAAATGGAATATCGGCGACATCTTCGCCGCCTACAGGGACAAGGGAGGACGGCACAGCCTCATAAAGATAGACCAGACAGAAGTCAAGGACGGCGAGATCTTCATCTCCGACCTCCGGTCCGGCAAGGGCTACTCTTTTGAGAATTTTAACGCCACCCTGAAAGATCTCAAACCCGCGGGGGACAGCCCTTTTTCCATTTCAGTGTTTTTCAAAAGCGACGCTTTCCTGCGGCCCGTAGAAGGCAGGCTTTACACCGAGGGAACGGTTAATTTCGCCGACTTTGACTGGGACCGCGCGGAAGTGAAAAACCTGCACGCCGACCTTACGCTGCTCAACAAATCGGCGAAGATCAACGGCTTTATAAAGAACTTCCGCCACCCCGAAATAACCCTCAAGGCCGAAACCCCGCGATTCAAAAGCGCCGAGCTGGCCTATCTTTTCAATTCACCCTTTACCTTTACCGCCCCGCAATCTTTTTGGGACATAAACGCCGTCTTCACGGCCACACATACCGCGGAAGTACGCCTGATCTCTCAGCCCCTTAACGTAAGGACGGAAGGGAGCTTTGACCTGTCGGTATCCACCTTGCAGTACGCCTTCAACATCTGGGCCCCGCCGTTCGATCTGGCCCGGGCTAAGACCTACGACGCCGCGCTCCCCGTAGAGGACGCCACCGGCCGGGCGCAGGTAAAACTGAAGATACTTTCAAAAAACGGCAGGTTTTCCGTCTCCCGCATTTTCATAAACACCGAGAAAGCCGGCTTCCGGCACCGCACCCTGACCGCCTCAGAACTGGACCTGACGGCCCTGCTCTCGGAAAACCTGGCCAACAGCTACGCCACGGTCACCGGCGGAAAACTGGCGATGGGCAAAGACCGCCTTACCGGGCTGAACCTGCGCTCGCAAATATCAAAGGACGAACTCTCCCTTGACTACTCCGGCCGCCTCAACAACGAGCCCGTAAAAGGCCGGGCGGCGATAAAGGACCCCTTCGCGCAGGAAAAGACGGTGGATTTCACCGGCTATTCAAAAAATCTTGTTTACTCCGAGATGAAAGACATAATACTGGGGGCCAGGGAACTGCACGCCCCCGCGGTGAAAACGCGCGTCTACGCTTCAAAAATAGCCTGGCTTAAAACCCTTAAGAACTCCATCCCCAGCGGCTATGCGGCCTTCAAACTGCTTTACAAAGCCGACCATTTCCGCCACCAGTACCTGAACGCCAGGGATTTTTACGCCTCGGCCGCCCTGAAGAACATCACCGGCGACATAGCCAAAATGCACGGCGACATTTCCATAAAATCCGGCAGCGGGACTTTTTACCAGGTGGAAAAGACTTCCGAGAAGGACCGCGCCTACTATATAGTTTCCATGCCGCTTATGTTCATACAGCGCATGAACCGCACGGGGGCGCTTAAATTCGGCGGCAAGATCAACGATATTTCGTTTAATTCCATCGGCGGGGACTATTCGCTCGACTCCGGGAAGGTGCAGATAAAGAACTTTTACATGGACGGGAAGGATTTTTCGGCCTACGTAACGGGCCAATTGGACTTTTCCAGCGAAACCATGAAGTTAAAAATTTATACAATATCAGGGAAGTATTACGCCATGGGCAGCCTGCCGGAATCGCTGACCGACGCGAGCGGCAAGCCGGCGCTGGCTTTTACCCTTGAAGGGAAGATGGCGAAACCGGACTTCAAGATGTTAAATCCTTCGGAGAGCGGTAAGATAATAAAAGACGCCGCGCGCAAAGGCGCCGACATAGATTTCGCAAAAATAGACAAGTTCCTAGGAGGAAAGTAACAATGTCCAAACTTGGAAAATTTGACGTGGTAGGGCTGCTTCAGGAGCACGGCGCTATCCTTAACGGCCATTTTCAGATCCCCTCCGGGTTCCATACCCAGACTTATATCCAGCCCTCGCTGGTGCTGCAGTACCCGCACCTGGCCCAGAAACTGGCCAGGGAAATGGCGGCCAAGTTCCCGCAGGAGATAAACGTAGTAATTTCCCCCTCCGTGGGCTCTATGGCTATCGGGCAGGAAGTGGCCCGCATGAAAAAAGCGCGCTCCATCTTCACTGAGAAAATAAACGGCGTAATGGTGCTCAAGCGCGATTTCAAGATCTCCGAAGGCGAGCGCGTGCTGGTGGTGGACGATGTGCTGAACACCGGCCGACTCTGCAGCGAAGCAATAAACCTGGCCCGCGGCTACGGCGCCAAGGTGATAGGGGTGGCGGCCATCGTGGACCGCTCCACCGGCGACCTGACGCTGAACGTCCCCGTGCGCGGGCTCATTTCTTACCCGCTGCAGCTTTTCTCCCCGGACAACTGCCCGCTCTGCGCGCAGAAACTGCCGCTCACCATTCCCGGGTCCACGCACCGTTCCCACGGCCAGGAATAGCCGGGAGGCGGGGGTTATAGCCCGGAGGCCTTGAGCGGCCCGCGTCTTTCCCCCTGCCGCCTTTATTATGAAAACCAACTGCATAGCCCTGCTTTCAGATTTCGGGACTTTCGACCCTTTCGTGGGCGCCATGAAAGGGGTGCTGCTTTCAAAGGCGCCCAGGCTGTCGATTATAGACATCACGCACCAGATCCCGCCGCAGGACATACAGACCGCCGCCTTCTACCTTATGGCGGTAATGCCTTTCATGCCGCGGCACACACTTTTCCTGGCGGTGGTTGACCCCATGGTGGGCATGGGGCGCGGCATAGTCTGGGCGAAGACGGAGAACTACCAGTTCATAGCGCCGGATAACGGCCTTATAAGCTGGGTTGAACAGAAGGAGAAAATACAGGAAGCCCGCTTTATCAGCAACTCCGGACTGTTCATGAAGAACATAAGTTCCACTTTCCACGGCAGGGACATCATGTGCCCCGTGGCGGCCGCCATAGCGAAGGGGCTGCCGGAAAAGAAGATAGGTCCCTTATTCCCGGAATTCCGCACCCTGCCGTTCCCGCAGCCGGTTAAAGCCGGCAACCGGGTGACGGGCCAGGTAATAGCCATAGACCATTTCGGCAATGTCATAACCAACATAAGCCGCGCCCACCTGAACGCGAAAGCCGTCTTCAATATTTCGGACCGCATGCTGAAAGGGCTTAAGCTCACCTACGCCTCCGTGCCGGAGGGCGAGGCCATGGCGCTTATAGGCTCTTTCGGCTTCCTTGAATTTTCAGTGCGCAACGGGAATTTCGCAAAAACTTTCGATATCCGGATCGGCGCAGAGGTGGAGTCTTTGGTTTCGCTTTATGAATAACATAAAAACAATGAAGTTGCGCCGGGAAGCGCTGAAGCGCAGGGCGTTCGGACACCAGTGGGTGTTCTCGAACGAGCTTGAGGCGATAGACAAAACCATCCCGCCCGGGACGATATGCGGCCTGCTTTACCCGGACGGCAAGCCCGCCGGCGTGGGCTTCTTCAACCCGAAAAGCCTTATAGCCATGAGGCTGCTGGCGCAGAACACCGGCGACCTGCCAGAGAATTTCATAAGCGACCGCCTGGCCGCCGCGCTCAAGTACCGGACGGCCCTCGGCATGGAGCGCTTCTGCAGGCTGGCCTTCGGAGAATCGGACGGTCTGCCGGGGCTGGTAGTTGACCGCTACGGCGACACGCTGGTGGCAGAGATCCTTTCGGCCGGCATGGAACTGCTGAAATCCGACATTACCGCGGCCCTGGTGGAACTGATTAAACCGCGCGGGATCTTCTACAAGAACACGCACCAGTTCCGCGCCCTTGAAGGGCTTACCAATTACGAGGAAACGGCTTACGGGAGCATGCCAGAAAAAGCGCTGATAGAGGAGAACGGCCTTAAATACCACATCCCGATGACCGGCGCGCAGAAAACCGGCTGGTACTTCGACCAGAGGGAAAACCGCACCGCTCTCGCGCCTTTTTTTAAGGGCCGCAAAGTGCTGGACCTGCACACCTACCTCGGGGCTTTCGCCATTACCGCCGCCAAGGCCGGGGCGGAAAAGGTCTGGGCCGTGGACTCTTCTGAAAAAGCCGTAGAGGCCGCGCAGGAGAACGCGGGGCTGAACGGCGTCGGGGACAAGATAATTTTCAGAAAAGAAAAAGCGGAAAGGCTGCTGGAAGCCCTGGAAGCCGGGCAGCTGCCGGAAAAGCCGGACTTTATACTGCTGGACCCGCCCAACCTGGTACACAACAAGAAGAACCTGCCGCAGGCCCTTAAACTGCTGGCGCGCATGGCCGGCGTCGCAATGAAAGCCCTGCCCAAGGGCGGCTACCTGGCGGTATCCACCTGCTCCCACCATATCTCACGGGGGATGTTCATGGAGACCCTTTCCGGGGCCGCGGCCCGCGTCGGGAAGAAGGCCATGCTGGTAGAACTGCGCGGGCAGTCGAAAGACCATCCCATACTCCTGAGCATGCCCGAAACCGAGTACCTGCACTTCGCGCTGCTGCGGATGCAGTAAACGCCGCAAAGCGCGGAACGAAAAGCGGAAAGAGTCATAAGGTTTTCCTTATAAAACTCTTTCCGCTTTACGTTTTACGCTTCCTGGTTCAGGACAGTATGCTTTTAACGACGTTAAGTATTTCCACCCGGCTGGACGGCTTGGTGATATAGGTTTTGGCGCCGTAGCCTATGGCCTGCTGTATCTCTCTGATGCTGCCTTCCACCGTCAGCATCACCACCACCGCGCCTTTGGTCATATTGTCGGATTTTATGGCCTTGCAGGCCTTAAGCCCGTCCATGACGGGCATATGAATATCCAGCATGATCAGCGCGGGCAGCTCTTTGTGGGCCAGCTCCACCGCCTCCTGCCCGTTCTCGGCGCGGATCACGTTGTAGCCTTTCTCTTCGAGCAGGGACGCCAGTGTATCCAGCATCTCAGCGTCGTCGTCGGCTATAAGTATCTTGTTTTGGACCGCCATATTCCGGCTCCGGAGGAAAACGAATTTGCCGCGGGTTGGGATCGAACCAACGACACCTGGTTTTTCAGACCAGTGCTCTACCACTGAGCTACCGCGGCAAAAGGTGGTAAGTTACATAGAGAGTTTATCATTTTTTGAAAACACTGTTAAGTTTTTTTTCCGGCCTGGTGTCCATATAGGGGTCCATCGGTGTCCATGTTCCATACATTTTCCGTCAAATTTCCGGCCCCAGCCGCCTCATTTTTTCACGGATTTACCTCCCCCCTGATCCCCCGGGGTGGGGATTAACCCTGCTACCGCGGCAAAAGGTGGTAAGTTACATAGAGAGTTTATTGTTTTTTGGAAACACTGTTAAGTTTTTTCCGGCCTGGTGTCCATATAGGGGTCCATCTCGGCCTTATCCCGCAATTTCTGCCAGGCTGAAGGGTTAAATTCCACGCATTTACTTCTCTTGCCGCAAACGCTTGCGGCGCCAAATAACGCGCCGCGACCGGGGAATTAAGTTTTGCTACAATATTCCCATGCGCACAACACCGGGGATCTGCGACCTGCTTCTGGAAGCCGTACAACAGACCTGCGAAACTTTTTTTATCACCGACACCGCCGGCGTCATACTTTACGTTAACCCCGCTTTCGAGAAACTCACCGGGTATTCCAGGGAAGAAGCTATCGGCAAAAACGCCAATATCCTTAAAAGCGGTGAGCATCCCCCCGAATTCTACCGGGAGATGTGGGCCGCGCTGGCCGCGGGAAAGAACTGGAACGGCAGGCTGATAAACCGCCGCAAAGACGGCTCCACCTATACCGACGAGATCCGGATCTGCCCGATACAGGGCAAAACGGGGAAAGTTACGCATTTTCTGGCGCTACGCCACGACATAACGCGCGAGGTGCTCCTGGAGGCGCAGCTTAACCATAGCCAGAAAATGGAGTCGCTCGGCCTGCTGGCCGGGCAGATCTCCCACGATTTCAACAACCTGCTGACCATTATAATAGGCTCCATGGAGCTGATAACCGAAGACCTTAAGCCCGGCACCGTAGACGCGAAACTGGCCGCCCAGGTTTTAAGTTCTTCAAAAGAGTCGGCCGGGCTTATTAAACAGCTGATGGTTTTTGCGCGCAGGCAGGACGCCAACCCTGTAGTAACCTCCCTGAACGCGCCTATAAAGGAAATGAAGGATTTGTTCGATAAATTGCTCGGGCGCAGCGTCTCGGTAGCCTACTCCCTGGACGAAAGCCTCTTAAAGGTTAAAATAGAAACCGAACATTTTAAGCAGGTCATAATGAACCTGGCGGTGAACGCCAGGGACGCCATGAACGGCGCGGGCGCGATAATGATAAGCACCAGGAACTCCGGGCCGGAGGACCTGCCGCCCGGAGTGCCCGCCGGGACCTACGCGGTATTTGAGCTCTCGGATAGCGGCCCCGGCATACCGCAAGAGGTGCTGCCCAGGATGTTTGAGCCGTTCTTTACCACCAAACCGAAGGGCAAGGGAACCGGCCTGGGGCTGTCTTCAGTTTACGGTATCGTGCACCAGAACGGCGGGCAGGTGTTCGCCGCCAACCGCCGGGAAGGCGGCGCCGTTTTCACTGTCTATTTCCCCGCCATCAAATAATATTGCGTGTTAGACCGCGGCCAGCCTGCCTGTGGTCAAATAAACCCGGCTTTACCGGAGAAATAAAAAAGCCCGCCGGAAAGCGGGCTTTTTTTATTATCCGCGGCGCTATTCGTACCTGAGCGCCTCCACCGGGTCCAGCCTGGAAGCCTGGTAGGCAGGGTACAGCGCGGCGATGAAACCGGTGAACACCGCGGCCAGCACGGAAACCAGCGGCATCCACCACTGCACCATCATCATATCCGTATTACCGTTGGAAGCCAGGTACTGGATGCCGCCCATGGAAATAAGGATGCCCGCCAAGCCCCCGAAGAAGCCCAGCAGCATGGCCTCGATGATGAACTGGGCCATGATATCGCCGCGGGTGGCGCCGATGGCGCGCCGGATGCCTATCTCTTTTATGCGGGAATAGATCGTGGCCAGCGTCACGTTCATGATGCCGATGCCGCCGGCCAGGATGGCGATGGCGCCGATGATGAGCACCGTGTACATGTCGCGGTGCTTGTCGGCCATCTTGGTCTTGATGATCTCGCCGAAATCCTTAACGTCCAGCCGCAGCCGCCCGGCGTGCCGGGCCTGCAGCGCTTTTTCAAGCCGGCGTTTATACAGCTCCACCGTCGCCGCGTTGCCGGTATCGACGTTTATCGAGTCCACGCCGTCGCCGCCCCCGCCCCAGTAATAATCGCTGTTCATCAGGCGCTGGAACGTGCTGATGGGGATAAGCACCTTGGACTCCCAGCCCTCGAGGTCAAGAAAGGTCTTGGGGTTCTTTTCCAGCGGCGGTTCCTCCAGGATGCCCACCACGGTATAAAGGTTGTCGCCCAGCTGCACGGACTTCCCAAGCAGGTCGTTGTGCTTTATATGCTCCTGGAACTGGTCCTTCCAGCCGTAGAATTTCATCCACTGCGGCTTCTTGAACCAGCCGCCGTCCTGGATGATCACGCAGACCCGGGCGAAGGAATCCACGTCGTGATCGTTAAGAAAACGGCCCCGGACGTTATAGACCCAGCCGCGTTTCTTCCACTCGGTCGTGATCCCGGCGATGTACTCGCCGCTGTGGAAATCCCCGTGCGAGAACTCGGCGCCGTTGGCCATGATGGGAGAGACCATCGGCAATTCAGGGAAATTCTTGCGCAGGGCGGTGGCGTCCTCCAGCGTAAGGCTGTCCCGGGCCTCCTTCTTGTCCATGCTGGTGGTTTCCTGGTAGTAGCGTTTGGTCTGTATCTTCAGGCGGCCGTGTCCCAGCACCTCCAGCGCCTTCCGGGTGCGGAAATTCATAGAGTAGATCAGCGTGAGGCTGTACATGATGGAGATCACGCCGATCGAGATGGCGAAGAAGGTAAGGAAAGAGCGCATCTTGTGGTGCAGGATCTCCAGCGTGCCCGTCCTTAAAGATTCGGAAATTCTCATTGTGCTTTCGTCCTCAGGCCTCGATGACCCCGTCTTTTACTTTGACCACGCGGGAGGCCAGGCCGGCCAGGCTCAGGTCGTGCGTGACCATGATGATGGTCAGCCCGGCGCGGTTCAGGTCCTTGAGCATGGCCATCACCTCCACGCCGGTGCGGGAATCCAGGTTGCCGGTAGGCTCGTCGGCGAGCAGCAGCTTGGGGTTGTTGGCCAGGGCCCTGGCCATGCCCACGCGCTGGCGCTCGCCGCCGGAGAGCTCCAGCGGGCTGTGGTACTCCTTGCCGGCCAGCCCCACGCGCTCGAGCAGGCCGCAGGCGCGGCTTTCGCTCTCGTCCGAGCCGGCGCCCAGGTACAGCATCGGCAGGCGCACGTTGTCCAGCGCGGTAAAACGCGGCAGCAGATTGAAGGACTGGAAGATGAACCCCACCTCGGACAGGCGCAGGCCGGAGCGCTCCGAGTCGGTGAAACAGCTGACGTTGCGGTCCCTGAAAAAATAATGGCCGCCGCTGGGATTGTCCAGAAAGCCCAGGATGTTCAGCAGCGTGGACTTGCCGCAGCCGGAGGGCCCGGTTATAGCCACGAATTCCCCCGTCCGGATATGGAGGTCCAGGCCCTTCAGGGCCTGGTAGCCGTGGAGCTTCTTAAGTTGGTAGATCTTCTGCAGGTTCTCGCACTTGATCACAATGGCTCCGTTACTTGCCGGGAAGGACGCCTTCCTCGAACTTCCCCGCCGAGGGAGCGGCGGCCGCGGGGGCGTCGGCCTCTATGTTCATGGGCTTATCGGCGTAAACCGTGGCGCCCTCTTGCAGGCCGGAAAGGATCTCGACGTCCGTTTCGTTGCGGAGCCCCACCTTCAGGTCCACCTTCCGGGCCTTGGCGCCCGGCACGTACAGGTAAGCGAAACGCCTGCCCCGCTCTTCGAAAAGCCCGGAGACCGGCATGGTCAGGGTATTATGCCGCGCTTCCATTATGGCCTCTATGCGCGAGGTCATACCGGATTTAACGCCGGGCAGGTTCTTCTGGTCTATGCCGATCACCACCTTGAAACTTTTGGAGCCGCCGCGCCCGGAATCCGACTTGGGAGAGATAAGGGTTATCCGGCCGCTGAGCGGAACCGCGGGGATGGCGTCGATGGACACCTTCACCGGCAAACCGGACCGGAGTTTCATTACTTCCATCTCGCTGACGCTGAGACTTACGATCAGCGAAGTAAAATCGCCTACCTGCGCCAGGCAGGTAGGGCTGCCGTCGGCCAGCCCGCTGATGCGCTGGTCTATCTTCGCCAGGGAACTGCCGCGGTCGCCGTCGGAGCAGGTCATTATGGTGCCGCTGATCGGGGCCAGCACCTCCACCGGCACGTACTTGTCGGAATCGGTCTGGCCGGGCTGGACCATAGCTATCTTGTCGCCTTTCTTCACCTTGGCCCCTTCGTCCACCAGCATCTCGGTGATGCGGCCGCCCACCCGGGAATAAACCTCTATAACGTCCTTGGGGCGCACGTCGCCTATGTCCTGGAACTTCACCTCGATATCGCCCTTGCCGACGCTGACCTTCTCTATTTCCCCCTCCACCAGGGAGGTTTTCTTGTAGGCCTGGTAGCCCCACCAGCCGCCGGCTCCCAGTACGGCCGCCGTCAAGCCGTAAACCAGAACTTTCATAAGGATGTGTTTTACTTTTTTCATAAATTTAAAAGATCACCAGATCTTCCTGCCCACGGTCCTGTCGTAGGAAATACGGTCGAGCAGCAGATCGAAGAAGGAATTGGCCACGCTGTTCTGGGAGTTAAGGTCGTCGCTTTGCGCGTCGTTAAGTTCTATCATGCTGGCCCGCCCCTGGGAATATTTTTCCTTCACGATAACCAGGTTCTGGGCCGAAATGTCGGCGGACATCTTGGCCACCTCGTAGCTTTTAAGCGCCAGCGCCCGCGAGTGCCAGGCGGAGATTATCTCTTTTTTAGCCTTAAGCTCCGCCTCTACGAGCGCCCGTTCGGAGCGCGCGAGTTCGATGGAGGCGGAAAGATTGGAGTTGATGTCGGAAAAGGTCCCCGGCCCTATCGGCAGCGAAAGGCTCATCCCGACGGAGTAGGAAGGATTTACGGCGCCGGCGGCGGGGTTCCCCAGCCCGAACAGGCCCTGCCGGGAGTAGGAGGCGTCCACGGAAAAGTCCGGGAACCAGCCTATATACGCCTTCTGCCTCGAGATCTTCTTCTGGTCCAGGGCTATGCGCGCCTGGCGCAGGTCCGGCCTGCCGGACATGGCGTAGGCCAGGTCCGCCTCCAGCACGGGCATGGAGGTGTCGGAAGCCCCGGGGACTTCGGCCAGGTCCGCTTCCTCCTCCGGCTGGCGGTATACCAGCGTATTAAAGGCCATCACGGAGTTGCGCAGGTCCTCAACGTAACGCATCTCGGTAAGCTGGCTGGAGCGGAAGTTAAGCTCGCTCTTCAGCACGTCGGAATAGCTCTTGAGCCCGTCCTTGTAGTACTGCTGCGCCTTCTTGTACTGCTCTTCGTACGAGGCCATGCTGGCATTGGCCACCTTAAGCAGCTGCTTCTTGCGGAGCACGTCGTAGTAGGCGTTCAGCGCGGAGATGGTCAGGTCTTGCCTGGCCGTAAAGAGGGCCACGTCCGAACTGTCGCGGTCCAGCCGGGAGGAATCCAGCCCGAGCTTGTCCTGGAAGTTATTGAAGAGGTTGAGCGAGGCGGACACGCCCGCCGAGGTCCTGCCCTTGCTGAAAAGCAGCCTGGGCGAACCGGAAGAAGAATACGGCGTATTGGCGGCGCTCAGCAGCACCGACGGCAGGTAGAACGAGGCCAGAGAAGACATGTAAGAGCTGCGCGCCAGCTGGACAGCCTCCTCGGCCTGCTTGAGGTCGTGGGAAACCGAATAGACATCTTTAAGGTAACTGTCAAGCGTCCAGTTAGCGGCGCCGGCCGGGGAAGCGAAAACGAGAAGGAGCGCGAGGTG
>JAVHRY010000050.1:0-14666 GCA_036171915.1 Elusimicrobiales bacterium
GAACCGATGACCTGCTGTTTACAAAACAGCTGCTCTACCAGCTGAGCTAAGTCGGCGACTACATTATAATTCTACAAAATTCGCGGGTTGCGGTATTTTGAGCGGCTCAGTATCAGCGGAAAGGGCGGGGGTTTCAGGCAGAAAGGTCTTGGAATGTAAAGCTGCAGGCTGCTTTAACCCCTGAGTCGCCGTATATCCGGTGATGGCCCGTCAGACTGCCACAAAGGGGAGTATAATAAAAACTTCGTTATACGAGGCCCGAACCGCGCGCGGTGCGCGGCGCACCGCTGGCGAGCGAGGGCAGATACTTTATAGAATTAACCTGTTCAATTTGCTCTTTGCAGTGGGCGCGGGTTAATGAGCGCGGGGCCGCGGAGTGGCCACGCCCGCGACGGCTTCTCGCGGATAAGATCCCCATACCGCAGCTTAATCGGCTTGCTGGCGGTGTTTATTGGATGACCTCAGGATGTTGCGCAAAGCAGGTTTTAATTTCATCCTGACAGCCCCGCCCAATTTAATGGCGGCAAGCCGGTTCCCTGAGCGGAATCGGCTTTTACATTTAAAGGAAGCAAACATGGAAATAGGCATAGTCGGACTCCCCAACGTAGGAAAATCCACGCTGTTCAACGCGCTCACCAAAGCGGGCGCGGCTTCCTCCAACTACCCCTTCACCACCATAGACCCCAACGTGGGCATAGCGTCGGTGCCGGACAAACGCCTGGACGCGCTGTTCGAACTCTTCAAACCCCCGAAGAAAGTGGCTTCCTATATTAAGTTCGTGGACATCGCCGGCCTGATGAAGGGCGCCTCCAAGGGCGAGGGCCTGGGCAATAAGTTCCTGGCCAACATCCGCGAGGTGGACGCCATCGTGCAGGTGGTGCGAGTGTTCAAGGACCCCGACGTGGTACACGTGCTGGGCGAGGTGGACCCTGTCCGCGACATCGAGGTCATCGAGACCGAACTGATGCTGGCCGACATGGAAACCGTGGACAAAGCGCTGGAAAAGAACCAGCGCGACCTGAAAGCCAGGACCAAGGACGCCGAGGAAAAGAAGGTCCGGCTCGAGGCCATCAAGAAGCTGCTGGCCGCAGGCAGGCCCGCGAGCGAAGCCGGCTGCACGCTCGAGGAAGTGCGCGACTTCAACCTGCTCACCGTAAAACCCGTTTTCTTTGTGGCTAATACTTCCGAACAACCCGACCAGGCGGTACTGGGAAAGCTGCGCGATTTCATAAAAGCCCGCGGCGCCATTTTAGTGGAGATCTCCGCCAAGATAGAGTCCGAAATCATAGAACTGCCCGAAGAAGAGAAGGCTATATTCCTTAAGGACCTCGGCGAGGACTATACCGGCCTGGAGAAGATGGCGCTGGCCGGCTACAAGCTGCTGGACCTGATCTCCTTCTTCACCGCCGGGAGCGAGGACGAAGTGCGCGCCTGGAGCCTGAAGCGCGGGCTGAAGGCCCCGCAGGCCGCCGGCCGCATCCATACGGATTTTGAAAAGGGCTTCATCCGCGCCGAGGTCTACGCTTTCGACGATATCATGAAGTACAAGGACGAGAAGACCCTTAAGGAAAAGGGCCTTATCCGCTCCGAAGGCAAGGAGTACGTGATGAAGGACGGGGACATCTGCTTCTTTAAGTTTAACGTGTAAGTTTTTGCAGCGGGGCGCGGCCCCAAGCCCAGCCGGTAAAGGGACAGGAATAACGTGAGCCTTGAACTTAATTTAAACCCTTCGCTGCTGCCGAAACTCGGGCTGAACCCTAAACAGACCGAGGCCGTGCAGTACTTCGCCGGCCCCCTCCTTATACTGGCGGGGGCGGGCACCGGCAAAACCAAAACCCTCACTTCTAAAATAGCCCTGCTTATAGCCTCGGGCGTGCCGTCCAGCCGCATACTGGCTATAACTTTCACCAATAAAGCCGCGCAGGAGATGCAGCACCGCGTGGGCAAGCTCGTGCCCTACTCCGGCGGGATGTGGATACATACCTTCCACGCCCTGGGCGCGCGCATTCTGCGCCAGCACGGCCGCCTGATAGGCGTTAAGCCAGACTTTGTCATCTACGACGCGGACGACCAGAAGAAACTGATAGCGCTGGCCATGGAGGAGCTGGGCTTTGAAAGCGACAAGAGCAAGGCCCCGATGTACCTGTCCATTATTTCCCGCGCCAAGGACGACCTGCTGGACAGCCAGTCCTACCTGATCTCCGCCCAGGCCGTCAACGACCCCTCCCGCCTGAAGGCCGCCCGGATCTACCACCGCTACCAGAAGAAGCTTAACGAGGCCGGGGCGCTGGACTTCGGGGACCTGATCCTGCGCACCGTGGAGCTGCTGAAGGAAAAAGAGGAGATCCGCGAACACTTCCAGGAGAATTTCCAGTACATCCTGGTGGACGAATACCAGGACACCAACCATTCGCAGTATATGCTGGTAAAGACGCTTTCCGCCAAGCACAGGAACCTCTGCGTGGTGGGCGACCCCGACCAGAGCGTGTATGGCTGGCGCGGCGCCGATATCCGCAATATCATGGATTTCGAGAAGGACTTCACCGATGCTTTTACCGTGGTGCTGGAGGAGAACTACCGTTCCACCGCGCATATACTGCACGCGGCGAACGAAGTAATTAAGCACAACAAGAACCGCCGCCCCAAGAACCTCTGGACCAAGGCCGGGCAGGGCGCGGTACCGGAGGTGCTTGAATTCGCCAACGAGACCGACGAGGCGCGCGGCATAGCCGGCGAGATAAAGCGCCTCACCGCCAACGGCCCTTTCACCTACAACGACATCGCCGTTTTCTACCGCACTAACGCGCAAAGCCGCTCTTTTGAGGAAGCCTGCCGCCGGGCCCGCATACCTTACCGCCTTATAGGCTCGGTGCGCTTCTACGACCGCAAGGAAGTAAAGGACGTCCTGGCCTACCTTAAGCTGCTGGTGAACCCCTCCGACACCATAAGCCTGCTGCGCGTTATCAACGTGCCGGCGCGCGGCATCGGCAAAACGGCGATGGACCGCGTAACGGCCTACTCGCGGCAGAAAGAAATGCCGCTTTATGACGCGCTGCTCAGCTCCGAGCAGGTGCCGGACCTAACCAATACCGCGCGCCGCGGCATTAAGGAATTCCTGGACCTGCTTGAAGGCATAAAATCCGACCTCTTCTCCGGCACGCCGGCTTTAATGCTGGAAAAGGTACTCACCAATTCCGGCTACTGGAAGATGACCGAGGACCTGGCGGAGAAAGAACCGGAGGAATCTATTTCGCGGTTAGGCAACCTGCAGGAACTGGTGAACGCCGTAAAAGAGTTCGAAGAGCACGCGGCAAAAGAGGGCGCCGTCCCCACGCTGCACAAATATCTGGAGGAAGTTATGCTGTCCTCCCAGGTGGACGCGCTCAACACCGACAACTACGCCGTCACGCTTATGACCGTGCACCTGGCCAAAGGGCTGGAATTCCCGGGCGTGTTCCTGACCGGGCTTGAGGAAAATCTTTTTCCCATAAACGCGGCCAACTCCTCCGAGGAAGACCTGGAAGAGGAGCGCCGCCTGGCTTACGTGGGCATGACCCGCGCGAAAGAGCGCCTGTTCCTCACCTGGGCCGGCACGCGCCGCATCTTCGGCACTACCTATCCCAACCTGGCCTCCCGTTTTATTTTTGAAAGCAAGCTGGCTAAGGAAACCCTGCCCCGGGCCGGCGAGGAGGATGTGCAGGTGCTGGCCTCCTACCAGCCGCAGCCGTCCATCCCGCGCGTGGGCAAGGGCAGGAAAGTGATACACCCCGTTTACGGCCCGGGCCGCGTGGTGGACCAGATAGGCGCGGGAGAATTCGCCAAAGTTACCGTGGTTTTTGACAGCGGCGTGCGGCAGACCTTCATGCTTAAGTACGCCCCGCTGCAGCCGATATAAAAAAATACGCGAGGAGCCTGAAAATGCCTGAAGAACATTCCGCGGGCGGCATAATTTTAGAAGACGGCCGCGTCCTGGTGATACTGGCGCAGAACCTGAAAGGCGACAAGGTCTGGACCTTCCCCAAGGGGCATTTGGAAACGGGGGAAACCCCCCGGCAGGCCGCCCTGCGCGAGGTGTCGGAGGAAACCGGCTGGGACTGCGAAATAATCAGCGACCTGTACAAGGCGCAATACTCCTTCACCCGCGGCAAAGAGCTGGTGGCCAAGGATGTGCGCTGGTTTCTGATGAAGCGCGTCGGAGGGGACGGGGTCCCCAAAACCCCCGACGAGATATTCGGCATGAAGTGGCTAACGCCGGCGGACGCGGAACGCGAGCTGCGCTACGACAGCGACCTGGCGATATTAAAACTACTGAAGCAGCCGTAAATTTCATCCGCATAGCCCCGCGTGCCGCTCAAGGCCTGCCTGCCCGTATTATTTCCATCAAAGTGAAAGCCGGCCTGAAAACCGGGCGGCCTTTGTCCACCGAGACCCTGTATTCAAACGGCCTGAAAACGAATCCCCATAAAAAGAATTGGGCGCCGCGGTTATAGGCCGAGGCCCCGCGCGTCAGCCGCAAGGCCGCTCCGACCCTCCCCGCCAGGGGGCCAAGAGAGAACATGCCCGCGCCGGCTGTGCCGGTCCCCAGCTCTTTAAGCGCCTGGTCCAGCTCGCCGGCGGCGGAGGCAAGCGCGGCCCGGGCGGCCGGGTAGGCGCTGCCCGGGAAACAGGCCGCCAGGTAGCGGTAGATGGCGTAATCATAAAGGCAGGAAAAACCGCCGTCCGCCGACGCGCGCTTCAGGCTAAACAACCCCATGTACGCGCTATAACGCAGGCACATCGCGGCAAAGTCGTCCTCCCCTTTACCCACCGCGGCGGCGGTTTTGTCCAGCGCGGTTTCCTGCGCCCGGGCGCGGCCGGCCTCGGCCTTAAATCCGGATTTTAAACGCAGCACGTCCGCCAGCAGCGTTTCCTGGCCCGGCTGGCCGCCCAGCCCCCTGAGCGACGCCGCCATATCGGCCAGCCCGGCGGCCCGCGCCCCGAAGGAGAGGGCGGCAAGGCGCCGGCGCAGGCCCGCGCGCAGAGTTTCCAGGCCGCGCGACTCGGCGGCCGTAATAAGTTTGCGGCCTTGTACGGAAGAGGCGGCGGCCACAAAGCTCCCGTACTGTTCCACCGCCGAGCCATAAAGGTCCTCAAGCCCCTCCGGGCCCCGCCCCGCGGGCCCCCCGGCGGCTGCAAGCCAGGCCCCGGCCCCGCTTATTTCGCGCTTAAGCCCGGCTGCGTTCAGGCGGTAATCCGCGTATTTTATCGAAAAGAAATCCGCCCCGCCGGCCGCCCTGGCCGCTACGGCCGGGGACTCCGCCCCTGCCTGCTCCCCGCCGTAAAGCCTGCGGGCGGCGAGCTCAAGCGTTTCCGGGGAAACAGCGCTGTTTTTGGCCGCGGCGTTTAGCGCCCTGACTAATTCCATAAATTTAGGGTTATACTCCCAGCGCATTACGCTTGTCCGCTCACCCGTCGCTAAAACCGGCAATTTATTTTTTAACCGCAGATAAAGGTCCGCGGCCTTATCCGGGTTGGCGCGTATCCAGGTTAGCAAAGCGGCCCTGGCCCCGGCGTGGGTTTCAATGCCGTCCAGGTCCACCAGTCCGGAGGCCAGGCCCGCGTCGAGGAGACTGTCGGCCAGCTCCCCCCGGAACATAAGGCTGGACAGAAGCCGCTCTTTAACGCCGGCCCGGTCCGTCTCGTTGACGACTTTAGCTTCGATGTTTTCATCGGCCCCGGAGCACAAGGGCCGCAAAAAGAACAGACAAAAGACCGGCAGGAAGAAAAATTTTTTCATAGCCAGGAGCGGACCAGGTACAGAAGCTTTGAAGCGCCCTTCGCCATCCAGGGCCTCGCCGCCAGGTCGGCGCGCGTTACAGCCTTTGAATTTTTAAGGTCTTCCCTGAAACTGCGGGCCAGCTCCGTCCCGAAGGACCTGTTGTAAACGTTCAGATTTACTTCCAGGTTGTAATGCAGGCTGCGGTGGTCCAGGTTATGGCTGCCCACCGAGGACCAGACGCCGTCTATAACCGCGGACTTCGCGTGCAGTATCGGGCCCTGCCACTCGTATATTTTTATGCCGTTCTTGATCATGTGCGCGTACAGGGCCCAGGAAGCCCAGCGCACGTACGGGTGGTCCGTGTCCGAAGGCGCGATGACCCGCACATCCACGCCCCGGCACGAGGCTTTTATCAGCCGCCGGTAAACCAGGCGGTCCGGCAAAAAGTAGGCGTTGGTGATGTAGATATATTCAACCGCCCTGTCTATGGCGTAGCGGTAACTGCGCCGTATGGAGCGCACGTTGCGTATCCCCCCGGCGGAGACCACGGAGGCCGTCTGCCCGCCGGCCTGCTCCGGGGCGCAGACCGGGAGGGCCGGCGCCTGCGGGCCGTCGACCGCCGTAGACTCGGCCCAGGCCTCCCAGAAGATCTTCTCCACGCCGGCCACGACCGGGCCGCGGACTTTAACCTGCGTATCCCGCCAGCCGCGCCCGCCCATGGCTTTTGGCGCGTCGTATTCGGTGATATTGAACCCGCCCACGAAAGCGCAGAGGCCGTCCACGCAGACCGTTTTCCTGTGGTCGCGTTTTATCCAGTTCCAGTAGGGCTTCCAGAAGATAACCGGCCTGAACTCGGAAACTTTTATCCCGGCGGCGGCCAGGCCGCGGAAAAAATCCCTGTCGGTCAATATGGAGCCGACCGAATCGTATATAAGGTAAACGGCTACTCCCTCCCGCGCCTTCTCGCGCAGCAGGGCCGCAAAAGCCCGGCCTATTAGATCGTCGGAAAAAGAATAAAATTCAAGCAGGACGTATTTCCGCGCGGCGCCTATAGCGGCAAGCATGGCCGGGAAAGCTTCCTCCCCTCCGCGCAGCAGCGTAAGCCGGTTGCCCGTCAGGGCGTTTTCCGGAGCGGCGCAGTAACAGTTCCAATTTTCAGTTTCGGCCATAATTTTATTTCAAGACGCTCAAGACTTTGCGGGTCCGCGGACAGCAGGCGGCTCTGGTACGCGTTCTTAGGCGCGGGCCCGGGAGCCCGTAGCGCCAGCGCAAGCTGCCCCCGCGCCCCGGCCTGGTCGCCGGAAAGCGAATACAGCTCCGCCAGGTCCAGCCGCGCCTGCGCGAACAGGGGTTCCAGCGCCAGCGCCCTTTTAAACGCCCCCCGCGCTCCGGCCGCATCTCCGGCCGCGGCAAAAGCGCGGCCCTCCGCTTCCGCCATAAAAGCCGACTTCGGGTTTAGCAGCGCCTGCCGGCGCGCCAGGGCCAGTGCCAGCGCGCTGTTTTCCCCGCCCGCGGCCTCAACCGCGGCGGCGCGCTGGTAGATATCTCCGCGCCAGGCCAAGGCGCCCAAAACCTGCGCCGCGGCAAGCGCCGCCAGACAGATAAGCGCCGGCAGCGCGGCCGGGGTCCTTTTACCGGAGCCCTCGGCCTCCCCTCCGGCCGCGAAACCGAGCGAGCCCCAGAACAAAAAGCCCACCGCGCCGGAGTAAAATATCATATCGACCGAGCCTTCCAGCAGGACCGCCAGGGCGCAGAGCTTTACCGGCAGCCTTTTGGCCCCTCTGGAGGCAAGAACTGAAACCGCGGCAAGCAGGAAAAAAAACGCGGCCGGATAACCCGCCTCAGCGGCCAGGTTGAACACTTCGCTGTGGGCGTGCAGCGTGGAATGACCGTAAAAAGCCGCCCCGTCAAAATAAGGGAATTTGAAGGTCTCAAAAATCTCCCCGAACAGGCCGGGGCCCCAGCCGAAAAAAGGCCGCGCGGCGGCGGCTTTAAGAGCCGCCAGCCAGATATGAGGCCGCGCGAAAGCGCGCGGATCCGAGAATTTAAGCAAGCCTTCCCAGTAGTCCCCGGGCAGAAAACCCGCGGTTAAAATAACCGCCCCCGCCAGAATTATTAACCTGCGCCGCCGGCCGCAAACGGCAAGCCCCGCCGCGGCGCTGACCAAAGCGGACAGCACCGCGCCGCGCGAGCCGGAGGCCGCAAGCCCGGACGCGAGCAGGGCGCAGAGGGCGGCATTTAAGAGTTTTTTTCTGCCCGTGGCGTTTAGCGCCGGGCCCAGCGCGGCCGCGGGGAAAGCGGCGGCCGCGAAAACCGCTGAATAATTAGGGTTAGCGCCTATAAGGCCGGTAACCGGCAGGCCGATAAGCCTTTGCGCTAACAGGACCGCGGCGCAAACCGCGCCCAGCGCCAGCACGGCTGCCAACCAGGCGTCCTCCCCCTGGCCGGAGGCGGCCGCGGAGAAGAACAACAGGCCCAGCGCGGCGTACCTGGAGCAGGCCGCGGCGGAGACGCCGGGATCCGTAGAGAAGAGCGCCGCGGCCGCGAGCCACGCGAAGAACAGCGCCGGCGCCGCCAGGCCGGCAAAGCGGACCTGGCCGCGCGCCAATAAAAAACAGGCGGGCAGCAGGGCGCCGAAAGCCAGCCAGGCCCAGGGCGAACGCAGGCCGCCCAGGGCGAAAGCCGCCGCCAGCAGGAAAGCGTGGCAGTAAGGCGCGGCCTTTTCATTAAAACCGGCCGGGAGTTTCATTTAAACACCTCCGCGCGCCGGCGCTCAAGCCCGCGGGCTTCAGCTTCAAGGCCAGGCCGCGAATAAATTTTTTTAAGGGAAAGCCAGGAGACCGCGCTATAACGGTTTTCCAGCAAGGTCATCTCGTAATAGACCGCGGCCCTGAACCCGGCATCCCCCGCGCCCAGGTTAAGGCGGCCGAGATACTCAAGCGCGGGGGCGCGCAGCAGGCCGTTGTCCAGCGCGGGGCGTAATTGGGCCTCCGCAAGCGCGAAATCCCCTTTGCGGGCGGCCGCTAAAGCCCGCCCGCCGGCGGCTTCAAAAGCCATACTTTGAATATCCAAGTTAAGCAGGGCCGCCTCCAGCAGTACCGCCAGCCCCAGCGCGGCAGGCAGAAGGCGCCTTCCTGGTGCGGCGCAGGGCGCCGGCGCGGCCTGGGGCGCGGAGGCGCGGGCCTGGCTTAACAGGTAGCAGAAAAGCCAGAAGTTAGCCGGGACCGAAAGTCCGAAATCCATAACAGAATGGGCCAGCGCCGCTATGATAGAATATTTTACCAGCCCGGTCTTTGCCCGGGCCGCGGCAAAGAGCGCCCAGAACCAGCAGATAGCCGCCGGGAGGCCGTTTTCAGCCAGGAATTCCAGGTAATAGTTGTGGGCATAGATGGAATGTTCGCGGAACGCCCCTTCCGGCTGAAAGCCGCCCTGCGCCCAGGTGAAGGCGGCGTGCCCGAACCCTATAAAAGGCCGGGCCTTGAACATTTCTATGGCGCTGCCCCACCAGGCAAGCCGCCCGGCCACGGAATCAGCCTGAAGCGCGAAAAAGACGGCAGCCGCCAGCGCGGCCAGGCCGCCCAGCAGCCAGGCGTTCTTCTTTAGCCCCCCCCTCTTAAGCCTGGACACGGAGTAAACGCCGGCCGCCGTAAGCCCGGCCAAGGCCGCGCCCAGGGACTGCGTCCATATCACCAGGACGAACATGGCCCCGGCCAGCGGCCAGGCTTTTCTTTCAAGCGCCAGCGGGAAGACCATTACGGCATACAGCGCGAGCGCGTTAAGGTTGGTCAGCGGGGGCTTTACGGCGAAATTGCCGAGCAGGAAAACCTGCGCCAGGCTGAGCAGGAAGACCAGCCAGGCGCCCCAGAGAACGGCGCGGTCGGTCTTTGCCCGGTCAGCCGGGTCGAATGAGGACGCGAAAACGAATATCAGCAGCCCCGCCGCGTAGTTGCCCCATTCGTTAAAGATCCAGCCCTTGAACGGGCTGGCGAGGAGGGCGGCGAAAGTCAGCGCCGCGGCGCCCCAGAGGGGATAAAAATTACGGCCGGAAAGCCAGGAAGGAACGCCGCCGCCGTACGCTTTTAAAAAAACCCAGGCCAGACAGGCCAGCAGCACGGCCTGCTGGAACGCCAGCTGCAGCGGCAGGTCAAAGACGGCCTGCAGCACCGGCGAAACACCCAGCACAAAAATAAAAATATACGCCAGCATTTATTTATACATTTAAAAACAAAGGACCAGGTACCGCTTGGCCCTGGTCCTTTTTATAACCGAGCCCGGCGCTCAGTCTTCTATCAGCTTCGGGGTGACAAAAATAAGCAGCTCTTTGCGGCTGCGGCTGACGGACTTCTTCCTGAACAGGGCGCCGAGCAGCGGGATATCGCCCAGGACCGGGACTTTATAAACATCGTCCGACTGCGTGTCCTGTATCAAGCCGCCGATAACGATAGTCTCCCCGTCCTTAACTACGACGTTGGTATCTGTGTTCCTGGTAGCGGTGGGGGGCGGCGCTATGCCGGTCGGGATGCCGGAGAGTTGTATTACCGAGGGGATGAGGTGCATGGTAATGCGGCCGTCATAATTTATTGTCGGCGTCACCTTAAGCGTTATTCCCGTAGTTACGTTGGAGTAGGCGTGGGCGGTGCTGGTAACGCCGTTAACTACTGTGATGGTCTGCTGGTCATAGGGAGTCTGGTCGGTAATATTTATGCTGGCTTCCTTATTGTTCAACGTGGCGACTTTAGGATCCGAAAGCACTTTAGCCTTTTTATCGTGAACAGCGGCCGCGATTAGCGCGTTAAACTGGGTATTGCCCACGAGTTTTCCGAAGCTGAAAGAGGCGGCGTTCACCCCGGCGCCGGGGATGGGCCCGGCGAAGGACACCTTGCCGGAAACGGCATTGGCGTTGTTGGCGAAATTCCAGTCCACGCCCAGGTCAAAAGAGTGGTCGAGGTCTACTTCCACCAGTTTCACCTCTATCATCACCTGTTTGGGCGCGCGGTCCAGGTTCTGTATAAGGCGGGCAGTGGAATCCAGCCCCTGCGGCGTGTCGGTAATCACCAGCGCGTTATTAATGTCGTCGGCGATACTGTGCCCCGTGCGCCCCTCGGCCGCGACGGCGGAGTCTATCTGCCCCTTCACGTCGGACGCCTTGGAATAGCCCAGGTAGAACACGCGCGTCTGCAGCATGGCTTTTTTTTGCTCCGCTATCAGGGTGGCGGGCGAAGCTATGCGCAGGATATTGGCGCCGGTCTGCTGCGCCGCGAGGCCTTTTACATTAAGCAGCGTGTTGAAGGCTTCGTCAAAAGGGACTTTTGAAAGACTAATAGTAACGGTGCCGGTCACATCGTCGCCGTAAATAATGTTGATGTTCGCCTTGGCGGCCATCATATCTACAACTTCCCGCACATCAGCCCCGTTATAGTCAAACGTTACGGGGTCGCGCGGGAGGTTATCCATTATATTGCGCGAGCCCTGGCGGCGAACGCTTTTTGTAGGGGTTATCACCGGCGCGTTTTCGCGGGCGGGGTCGGCGGGCTTTACGGGGTCGGGCTCAAGCGTCAGCTCCACCGGCTTGCCGGAGGAAGCCGCGGCGCCGGCCGGCGGTATTAATTTCGCTCCGGAGGGCTCCGCCGGGGTATCTTTCAGGGCGGGGGCGCGCCGCGCGCCCAGCATAATTATCAACTCAGTGCCTTTGCGGGTTATTTCGTAAGCGGTTTTTCGCGGGAGATCCATTACCACCCGGGAGACGCTTACGGGGCTGGTCTTAAACTGCCCGGTGCGCACCTTCAGCAGCGCGGGGCCGTTGACGGGGATCTCCTGCAGCGTCTTCATCTTCGCGTCCAGCAGTTCCACCACCAGCTTGGGCGGATCGTCCATGGTAAAAACCTTGTACTGCACCGGGCGGTCTGTCGCTATATAAACGCTGTCGGCTGAAACCCGCACGGATTGCACCGTGGCGTTCTGCGCCGCGGACAGAAGGACCGGGTTCTGTCCCAGCAAAGCGGCCAACGCGGCCAAAGCTGTTGTTTTTTTCATATTTATCTCTCCAGTTTTTCCAGCGCGGAGCGGTAGCTGCCCGGGCTTACTCTTTCCCGCGCAGGGTGAGCTGGTGCACTTTTTTATCGTCGGTCATAAGCACCACCTGTTTGCCTTTTATAACTCCCGACACCCCCGGCACCGTTTTTTTCTTTGAATTAATAAGCCGGCCCGCCTTAAGCGTATAAACCGCCCCGGTGGCCGCGTCGCGCAGCAGCGCCTGGCGGCCGCGTGAATCTTCCATTATCCCGGTTAGCGTGAGCCCGTAAATAGTAAAGCTGGTCCTGACCACGGACGAACCTTCCAGCTTGCCCGCCAGCCCGCCCTTTTCGTCCCCGAAAACGGTGGCCGGCAGCAGGGGATCCCTCTGGTTTACGGGGTGGTAAAGCTGCTCCACGGTAGCGGCGGGAGTTGAAACCGCGACCTGCGCGCTGGCCGAGGCCGCGCAGGACAGCAGAAAAGCGGAAAATAAAATACGCATATTCTTAACCGTTATACTGGTAGGCCACCAGGGTAAAAGAAGCGCTGGCCGAGGCCGCAGCCCCGGGAGTGGCCGTAATTGTGAGATTTTCCGAAGTCAGGATCCGCTCCTCAAGCCCCAGCGCGGTAAGGAACCGGCCGATGGAGGCGTAGTCGCCTTTTAAGCTTATGGAGTAGGACACCCTGTTAAAATATTCTACCTGCGCGCTGCCGGCCGGGGTAATGGACTGTATGTCCACGTTATACTGGCGGCTGAGCGCCGTTATGGTGCGCAGCAGGTCGGGCAGCTTGCGCTCGCGCGGCAGCTTCTTCTGGGCGGCTTCCTTTTCGGCGCGCAGCGAATCCAGCTTAAGTTCCAGGTCCTTATATTTAGCTTTCTGAATCTTCGCGCGCCCGATGTCGGATTCCATGGAAGCTATCTTGTGGGAATTTTCATCTATTTTTTTAGCGGTAGGCAGCCAGAAGTAAAACAGGTAGGCGTAAAGGAACAGCCCGCCGAACAGCACGCCGGCCACTATCTGCCCTATCTGTTCCTTGGTAAGCTGTATCTTGTTCATGTTGTCACTTGTATAAATACTTCATGCTCAGGGGCGTTGAAAAGCGTTTGCCGTTCTCAGTATCAGTTACCCCGATGCCCCCCACCACCACCTCTGAATAGGGACCGGAGGTTTCAAGGGAATTTATCCAGTAAGCCAGGTCGTAGGCTGAATTGGAGTTCAAGGTGATATCCACCTTGAGGCCGGCGCCGCTGATAGTGGTGCCTACGCTGCTGAACCACATGGTTGAAGGCAGGTCGCGGGTAAGCTCCTGCAGGAAATGCGTGTAGGTAAAGCGCCCCTTGTTAATGCTCCCTATCGCGTCGAGGTAGCGCTGCACCTCGGCGATCTGCGCCTCTATAGCCTTTACCTGGTCAACGTCCGTCTGCAGGGTTTTCAGCTCCGCTTCCCGCTTGGCGAGCGTGGACGCTATAGTTTTGGACCGGGTCACCTGCCAGAGAGAGATCAGCAGCACGCTGGCCGCCACCAGGATCCCGGCCAGTACCGCCTTGGCGATGACCGCCTTGCGGTTTACCCGCGCTATGTACTCGGGGGGAATAAGATTTATCTTGATCATTCTTCCCAATCCTTAAGTTTGCGCAGCGCGAGCCCGGCGGCCACGGCCAGGGCCGGCAGCACGTCTTTGGGCAGGTTCTTAGGCGGCTCCTCCATGAACGCCAGGGGATTAGCCACTTCCACAGGCACCTTGAATTCCGCGGACAGGAATTTCGTCACATTGCCCAGGTTCGCCATGCCTCCGGAAAGGAGTATGCGCGAGATGGAATGGTCCACCCCCTGCGAAAGGTAAAAATCTATGGACCGGGAGACTTCGGTGTAAAGGTCGCGCAGCACTCCGGACGCGGCCCTGGACACGGCGATTCCCTCGCGGTCAAAGGCCCCTATGGCGGCCTCCTTGTCTTCGTCGGAAAAAAGGATAGAGCGGTTTTTCTTGGCGGCGTCGGCGGCGGCCGCGTCTATCTTTAGCGCCTTGGCGATGGCTTTGTCGAAAGTGGCCCCGGCTATGAAGATATCGCGCACCACGCGGGTAACGCCCTGCGAAATTATTGAAAGGTTGGTTACTTTAAGCCCGATATTGAGCAGCAACACGGAGCTGGCCTCGCCTTTGGGCGCGTACCGCTCGTAAAGAGTTTCCAGCGCGAAAGAGTCCACGTCGATAATAAGCGGTTCAAGGCCCGCCTCTGAAATTATATCTATCTTGTCCTGCACCGCGTCGCGCTTGGCGGCCACCAGCACGGTGTCCATCTTGGGCTCGCCGTCTTCGGAGGTTTCGTTAAGAATGTAATAGGTGAGGTTTACGTCTTTTATGTCGAACGGGATAAAGGGCTCGGCCTCCACGGTCAGGGTGAGCGCCAGTTCTTTTCTTGAAAGCCGCGGGAGCTTGACGTAGCGCACGATAACGGCGTTCCCTGAAATTGAAGCCGCGGCGTATTTAGCCTGTATGTTTTTTTTCTTAAGATAAGCCCGGATCTCCCCGGCAATTATGGATTTTTTCTCTTCCGGAGGGGTGTCCGGCTTTATGACCAGCGGGATATAGCCCCATTCCTTCAGCCGGACCTTCTTTTTGTCCTCCACGAGGCAGATTATTTTTACGGCGTAATTCCCGATATCTATGCCCACCACTTCCTTGGGCATGAATATAAGTTTGGTAAGGTTTGAAAGCATCTTTAAGAATTACCGCCGCCGCCCCGTTTCCACGCGAAACTCCTATTCCAGTATAAAACAATTATATTAAATAATTATTACAAGGAAACAGTTGTTTGTCAAGGGGGCCCGGTTTATTTGTTCAGGCGTTTTCATGCTTAAAGAAGCTATAGCCGGATTCAGCGCGGACACGGAGT
>JAVHRY010000051.1:0-14633 GCA_036171915.1 Elusimicrobiales bacterium
CCTCGCTCGGTATTCGCCCGCCGCGCTATGCAAGCGGCGGGCTCAACGACGGTTTTGCTTGTGCGGTCCCGGTGTCAGCCCCTGGTGGTGCCATGTGCGAAGCTCGGGCGGAGACCGCAGGGGCCAGGTTAGCAAAAGCCTCTCGGAGGCCGAGGCTTGCGAAAGCGCCGAGGCCGAGAGAGGCAGGTGAGGCCCGGCGGTGCCGGGCCGCGTACGGTGGCCGCTTGACGCGCATAGCGCTTGATGCGGCACGGCCATAGGCCAGTACGCGACGCCGGTTTTGCGTTCTGGCCCCTGCGGTAGGCCGCCCGCCGGCTATATCGCGAGATTAGTTTCTATGTTGGCGCGGGTGACGGGGGCGATGACGCCCTTTTCTGTTATGATGGCGGTGATGAGGCCGGCGGGAGTTACGTCGAAAGCTGGATGGCGGACTTTTACCCCCCTCGGGGCTATGCGGGCGCCTTTGATATGCGTGACTTCTTCCACCGACCGCTCTTCTATAACGATGGCGTCGCCGGAGCGGGCGGCCATGTCGATGGTGGGCGTGGGCGCGGCGACGTAGAATGGGACCTTATGGTATTTGGCTATTACGGCCAGGGCGTAGGTGCCTATTTTATTGGCGGTGTCGCCGTTCGCGGCTATGCGGTCGGCGCCGACCACTATGGCGTTGACCCCGCAGGTCTTTATTATGTGGGCGGCCATGTTGTCGGTGATGAGTTCAGCCGGCACGCGGCCGCGCATGAGTTCCCAGATGGTAAGCCGCGCGCCCTGCAGGTAGGGGCGGGTTTCACAGGAGTAAGCGTGTTTTATCTTCCCTTGTTCGTGGGCGGTCGTTATAACGCCCACGGCCGTGCCTATGCCCATGGTAGCCAGGGCCCCGGCGTTGCAGTGGGTCATGATCACAGTGCCCTTCTTAAGCAGGTGCGCCCCGAATTTCCCCATGGCGAGGCAAGCGGCCTCGTCCTCGGAGGTTACAAGGCGGGCTTCCCGGTCCAGGGCGTTGAAAATGTTAACGCGCGCGGCGGCGCTGAAAGCCCCGGGGTTCGCGGCCGCCAGGGCGGCGGCCCGGGCGAACATCCTGTCGGCGGCGTAGAAAAGGGCCACGGCGGTAGGGCGCGCGGCTTTAAGCCCGGCGGCGCAGGTCCCGGCGAGGGACAGCAGCTGTTTTGAGGAAGAAGGGCGCAGGCGGCGCATTTCCAGAGCGAAGCCGAAGGCGGCGGCGCAGCCTATGAGCGGCGCCCCGCGCAGCGCCATGTCCTTTATGGCTGCGGCCGTCTCCAGCGCGGTTTTTACGGTTAAATAGTTTATCCGGTCCGGCAGGTTTCTCTGGTCCAGGACTTTTAACAGTCCTTTTTTAAATATAAGGCGGGGCGGGATCATTGGTAATGGCGGGCGGGTTCGGCTAGCGGGGATGGTAGCCCGCCGCTAGCCTCCAGCCGCTGGTTCTACGGTATTGAATCCAGTACGTTCTTCAGCTCTTCTTCGGTTTTGCCGATTATTTCCACGGTCTTCTCGCGGCCCTTGGCGCCGCGTATGATGTTCACCATCTTGGCCGGGACTTCAAAGAACTCCGAAAGATAGTCCCTGAGCAGCAGGTTTATCTTGAGGTCCTCCGCGGCGGCGCAGATCTTTACGCGCAGCACGCTGCCGATGCGTGAAACCACTTCGTTGTCTTCACAGTTAGGTATAACTCTGACTTTTACGATCATGTCCCCTACCTCTCTGTTGCCGCGGCCCTTGGCGGGCGCCGCAGCTTCTCCCCCGCTGCTGTGTGAGGGGCTGCCTGGAAACGCTAAGCGAAAAGGGAACTTCCGATGCGGGGCAGATTGGAGCCCGCCTCTACCGCCTGCTCGAAGTCCCCGCTCATCCCTAGAGAAAGATAATTCCTAAACCCCGGGTTCACCGCGTTAGCCGGGAAGTCACGGTCGAAGATCTTTTTAGCCGCGGCGAATACCGCCCTGAGCTCGTCCGGGGAGGCGCCTGCCGGCGCTATGCCCATGTAGCCGCAGGGAATGATGTTCTTAAGCCCGCGCAGGGCGGCCAGCAGTTCCCCCGCCGCTTCCGGCGCTGCTCCGGATTGCGCGGAGGCGGCGTTAAGTTTGAGCTGTATGAGCACCGGCATGGTTTTGCCCAGCGCCTGCGCGTGGCGGTTAACCTCGGACGCTATCTTCAGGCTGTCTATGGAATCTATCCAGTCAAAGGTTGCCACGGCGGCTTTGGCTTTATTGGTCTGTAAATGGCCTATGAAATGAAGTTTTACGCGAGACCGTAAAGGGGCAAGCCCGCCGGTCAGCCATTTATCCCGGGCATCCTGCACCTTGCTCTCGCCGGCTGTTTTTATGGCCCCGGCTTCTATCAGTTCTTTTACGTCCCCGTCCGCGGCGTACTTGGTAACGGCCATTAGGTCCACTTCCGCCCGGCCTCCGGCGCGCGCTAAGGCGGCGGCTATCCTGCCTTTAATGCTGTCTAAATTGGCAAGAAGCGCGCCTTTACGTGTAAGTTCTGCTGTTGACATCGGGGTTTGATATATTCTAGCAAAAAATGGCCAGGCTTCATAGGAAAAGTTGCCGGGGCCGCCGCCGCCCGCCCTTAAGGCAAATGCTATTATTTAAATATGTCCCTGCCGCCCGGTTTCTGGATCCTTGCCGCCGCCGAAGGCCTGCTGAACGCGGGCTACGCCATGTCTTTCCCCTTTCTTGCTGTTTACCTCAGCGCGCACCGCGGGGTGCCTATGGCCTGGGTGGGCGTGTTCCTTTCGGGTTCCATGCTGCTAAGTTCCTCGGCGCAGTTCGTGGGCGGAGAGATCTCGGACGCGATAGGCCGGCGCAAGGTAATGATATCTTCGCTGGTACTGCGCTCGGCGCTGATCGCTCTGATCGCCGCGATAATCTATTTTAAAGCCGGCCTCTGGGGCATTTTCGTCTTCCACCCACTGGGGATGTTCATCGGCTCCTTCTTCCACCCTGCGGCCAGGTCCTGGGTGGCGGATTTTACGGCGCCGGCCGGGCGGATGAAGGCTTACGGCTTCCTGCGGATGGGCTCGAACGCGGGCTGGGCGCTGGGGCCGGCGCTGGGCGGGCTGCTGGCGGCGGGCTCTTACGCGCTGATGTTCGGGGTGTCGGCGGTGGTGTTCGCGGTGTGCGCGGTCATTGTGGGATACTTCATAAAGGATTGTCCCGGGATGGCTAAGGGGAAGTTCACGGCGCCGCGGGTGGGCGCGGCGCTGGAGACGCTTAAAAACGGGCATTTCCTGCGGTTCTGCATTTTCTCTTTTACGATGAGCGCGGCCATGAGCCAGCTGGTGGTTTCTAGTTCGCTTTATTCCAAGAATTATTTGGGCTTCGACGAGCGGCAGATCGGGCTGCTGTTCTCGGTGAACGGGCTGATGGTGGTGTTCTTCCAGTACTTTATGACGCGGCTGGCTGAAAGGTCACGTATTACTTCGGGGCTGGCCGCGGGCGCGGTGCTGTACGCCGTTGGCTACCTGTGCTTCGGCTACGCGCCTTCTTTCTTCTTCGCGGCGGGGGCTATCGTGATAGTTACGCTGGGCGAGCTGGCGGTGTCGCCCGGGCTGCAGGCGCTGGGGGCTAACATGGCGCCGCGCGGCGAGAAGGGCCGCTACCTGGGAGTGCAGGGCCTGTTCCAGCAGGTAGGCAGCTCGATGGGCATCTTCATCGGCTCCAACGCCATCGGCCTCCTCAGCCCCTTCTACCAGCAGGCCCCCTGGTTCATCGTCGCCGTAATCGCCATCGGCTCCAGCTTCGGCTTCCTCAGCCTGGGCCGCCGCCTCACCCGCGAGCAGGACGGCCTCCGCGCCCCCACCCTCCCCCCCGTCCCCGAAGAAGCCAACGAGCCCGCGTAACAGAAAGACCGCGAGAAGCCCAGTCGGGGTTTACCGCAGGGGACAGGCCTGCGACTATAGAGTCTCCCGCCTTCCTATATATAACAAAAACCCCCGGCCTTTTGAGACCGGGGGTTTTCTCGCCTGGGCCTTTTGGCCTCTGGCTTACGGTACCGCTTAGTACATGTCTCCGCCGCCCATGCCGCCCATGCCGCCGGGCATGCCCGCGGGCGTGGCCGACTTCTTTTCAGGGATGTCCGCTACCAGGCATTCCGTGGTCAGCAGCGTGCTGGCGATGGAGGCCGCGTTTTCAAGCGCGGTGCGGGTGACCTTTAAAGGGTCAACGATGCCGGATTTTATCACGTCCACGTATTCCAGCGTGTCGGCGTCAAAACCGATCTCCGGGCTGGAGTTCTTGATCTTCTCTATCACTATGGACCCGTCCATGCCGGCGTTCTCGGCGATGATGCGGAGCGGGGAGTAGATGGCGCGGCGCACAATGTTGATGCCGGTCTTTTCGTCCTCGCTGTCGCCCTTCACCTTGTCCAGGGCCTTGGCCGCGCGGATCAGCGCTACGCCGCCGCCCTGGATGATGCCTTCCTGCACGCCGGCCTTGGTGGCGTTCTTGGCGTCTTCGATCTTGGACTTCTTGGCCTTCATTTCGGTTTCAGTGGCCGCGCCTACGCGGATAACAGCCACGCCGCCCGAGAGTTTGGCAAGGCGCTCTTCCAGCTTTTCCTTGTCGTAGTCCGAGGTGGTGTCTTCCATCTGCTTGCGGATCTGCGCGGTGCGCTTCTTGATCTCGGTCTTGTCGCCGGCGCCGTCCACGATGGTGGTGTTTTCCTTGTCTATAACAATGCGCTTGGCCTTGCCCAGCACTTTTATGTCCACTTTATCCAGTTTCATGCCGCGCTCTTCGCTGACCACTTCGCCGCCGGTGAGGATGGCGATGTCTTCCAGCATTTCCTTGCGCCGGTCGCCGAAGCCGGGGGCTTTCACCGCGCAGCCTTTAAGCGTGCCGCGCAGTTTGTTGACCACCAGGGTGGCCAGGGCTTCTCCGTCCAGGTCTTCGGAGAGGATAAGGAACTGCTTGCCGGTCTGCACTATCTTCTCAAGCACGGGCAGCAGGTCGCTCATGGCCGATATCTTCTTGTCCGTTATAAGGATCATGGCGTCTTCAAGCACGCACTCCATCCTTTCGGGATCGGTAACGAAGTAGGGAGAGACGTAGCCGCGGTCGAACTGCATGCCTTCCACAACTTCAAGCTCGGTCTCGGAGGATTTGCCCTCTTCCACGGTGATCACGCCTTCGTGGCCCACTTTCTCCATGGCCTGGGCGATGAGTTCGCCTATGACCTTGTCGTTGGCGGAAATGGTGGCTATCTGGGCCCTTTCTTCCTTGGTCTTAACCGGTTTTGACATCTTCTTAAGTTCTTCGACCAGGGCGGTAACGGCCTTGTCGATGCCGCGCTTTATCTGTATGCCGTCGGCGCCGGCGGTGATGTTCTTCAGGCCTTCGCTGAAGATGGCCTGCGTGAGCACGGTGGCGGTGGTGGTGCCGTCGCCGGCTATGTCGTTGGTCTTCGAGGCGGCTTCGCGCACAAGCTGCGCGCCCATATCCTCGAAGTTATCTTCCAGCTCTATTTCCTTGGCGATAGTCACGCCGTCGTCAATAATGGTGGGGGAGCCGAATTTCTTTGAGAGGATGACCGCCTTGCCTTTGGGCCCGAGGGTAACTTTTACGGCGTTAGCCAGCTTGTCCACGCCGGCTTTAAGCCGCATCCTGCCTTCTTCCGAGTAAATTATCTGTTTAGCCATGTTACTGTTCTCCTTTCCTTAATATGTCAGCGCACGATGCCGAGGACGTCTTCCTCGCGCATGATGAGGTATTCTTCGTCGTTTATCTTTATTTCGGTGCCGGAGTACTTGCCGTAGAGAACCTTGTCGCCGGGCTTCACTTCCATGGCGATAAGCTTGCCGTCTTCCGATACTTTGCCCTTGCCTACGGCCATAACTTCGCCTTCCTGCGGTTTTTCTTTAGCCGTGTCGGGGATGATAATCCCGCCTTTCTTTACTTCCTTGGGCTCCAGGGCTTTTATGATAACCCTGTCGCCGAGCGGCTGTATCTTTATTTTTGTCGCTGTGTCTGCCATATTACTGCCTCCTGTTCCTTCGTTTTAATTTTCACCGGCGAAGCCGGCTGGTAAAAAACATTTTTAGCACTTTAATTCCTTCACTGCTAATTTTACAATAAGCGCCGCGCGCTGTCAATAGCACTCTCGTGTATTGATTGCTAATTTAGGGCGGCCGTAAATAGTAGATAGCAGATAGGGGATAGTTCTAAGGTCGGGGAGACCCCATGCGGTTCACTATCCGCGATTTTTTGTTTACGGTTTCTTCAGGAAAAATCTGAACCTGGTAGAGCCCACCTCTATAACGTCGTCGTCCTTGAGGGCGACTTTTTCGGTCAAGGGGTTGCCGTTGTACTTGGCGTAGCCTTCTTTTATCGGGTTCAAATAGTAGGATTCGGGCCGCATCGTGATTACGACCGCCAGTTCCGGCCCCCCCCCGAAAAGCCCGCCGCTCTTGTAGGGGATGGCGGCCTGGGCGGATTTCCCGATATAGGTGGAAAGCGCGTTGAGGGTGAAATCTTTGCGCTCGTCCGCGGGGTTTTCGGTGACTTCAAGTCTGCCCTGCGGAACTTTTTCCTTTTGCTGGGGCAGCGGGATTTGCGCCTGCGCGGGGGCTTCGTTCTCGGCGTAGATAAGGGAATACTTCACTATGGTAACCGTGTCCCCGGCTTTAAGGCCGGCTTTGAGCGTTTTTTTGCCGTTCACAAAGGTGCCGTTAGTGGAGTTGAGATCTTCAACGAACCAGGTCCCCCCCGACTGGGAGATCCTGCAGTGGTGCCCCGATACGGCGGCGTTGTCCAGCACTATGTCGTTGTCCGGTTTGCGGCCCAGGGTAAAGGAAGGTTTATCCAACGGGATCTCGCGGATAAAGGCGGCTTCGAACTTAAGCATTAGTTTAGGCATAAGATTTCCTGAACGCGTCCTTAATTACCTCTTTGAGGGATTTCTTGGTTACGGAGCCTATCGCCACGGTGATATTGTCCGGGCCGCCGTTGGCGTTGCCGACATCCACCAGTTCACGGCAGGCCTTGGCGTCGTCGGGCTGCGTCTTAAGCAGAGCGGTTATGGACGCTTCGTTAACCGCCTTGAAAAGCCCGTCGGTGCAGAGCAGCACCCTGTCCCTGGGAGCGAGCTCGAGCTCGTAGAGGTCCACCTCCGGGGTCTTCTGGGCGCCGAGGGCCCGGGTAAGGATATTCTGAAGCGGCGAGGCCTCGGCCTGTTCTTTGGTGAGCAGCCCTTTGCGCACATGCTCCATTACCAGGGAATGGTCTTCCGTAAGCTGTTTCAGCGCGCCCGCGCGGTAAAGATAGACGCGGGAATCCCCTATGTGGGCTATGCAAAGCCGGGTCTGCTTTAAAAGCGCCGCGCTCAGCGTCGTGCCCATCCCTTTGTTGTCGGCTGCGGCGTTGCCCGCCTCGTAAATTACGGAGTTAGCCAGCTGTACCGCAAAGCATAGCCGGTTGGATTCCAGGCTGAATTTAGCGTTGTAGGAGGCGGGTTTAAGCCCGGTGCGGACCATTGATTCGTACTTGTCGCGGGTAACTTTTACTGCCATGGAACTGGCTACTTCCCCGGAATTATGGCCGCCCATGCCGTCCGCTACCAGCGTCAGCTCAAGTTCCGGGGCCAGCAGGACGCTATCTTCGTTGTTCGCTCTGACCTTGCCGGTGTCGGATAGGGCCGCGAATTTTAAATTAAAATTCATTGTTTATCCTCTTCCGGGTAAATGATCGGCAGGGTCTTTTCAAAACTTCGCGCTGAAAGATTGGCGGTAATGATGCCCGCCGGAGGCGCCTGTTTGGGCGCCGGCGCGGCCTTTGTTTCCGGCTTGGCCGCAGGCTGAGGCTGGGCTGCTTCTTTAGGGGTTGCTTTCAGGGTCAGCTCAAGGCCGGCTATAGGGGCAAGCTCAATGACTGCCGGGGCAGGCTGCGCCGCGGCGGGCTTGGGCGCGGCGGAGAGCGGCTTCGGCTGTATAACGACCGGCACCGGCCTGGGGCTGGAAAGCGGCGCTGGCTTTGGCTGCGCGGCGGCGGGCCTGGGGCTGGAAAGCGGCGCTGGCTTTGGCTGCGCGGCGGCGGGCCTGGGGCTGGAAAGCGGCGCTGGCTTTGGCTGCGCGGCGGCGGGCTCTGGTTTTACGGCCGCCAGGGGAGCCGCAGCCTGTATCGGTTTAGGCGTCGTGGCTGCTTTTGCGGCCTCCGCGGGCTGGCGCTTTCCGGGAATGGCGCGTAAAGCCGCGGCCATTTCTCCCCCGGTCTGGTAGCGCTCTTCCGGTTTTTTCTTAAGGGCCTTGTCTATAACGGCAAGTATCCCCTGGGGCAGGTCGGGTTTGACCAGCATGGGGTCGGGGTAGGGGTCCGAGGTTATCTGGAACAGCAGCGTCCCTATTGATTCCCCTCCTTTCCACGGGCGCTCGCCGGTGAGCAGTTCGTAGAGCGTGACGCCCAGCGAGAAAAGATCCGCACGCCCGTCCACCTTTTTCCCCGCTATCTGTTCCGGGCTCATGTAGTAGGGCGTGCCGAGCACGGTGCCCGTGGCGGTTTTTGAGGATTCCGTTATGCGCGCTATGCCGAAGTCCGCCACGCGGATGGAGCCGTCCTCCAGCAGCATGATGTTGGCCGGCTTTATGTCGCGGTGCACTATGCCGTTCTTGTGAGCGTAATCCAGGGCGTCGGCGGCCTCGGCGATATATTCAAGCGTCTTCTCAACGGGCAGCAGGTTGCTCTTAACGGCCCATTTCTTAAGGTCGTCGCCTTTCAGCAGCTCCATGGCGATATAGGCTATATCCTGCTCTTCGCCCGCGTCGTAGATCTTTACTATGTTCGGGTGGGTCAGGTTCCCGGCCGCTTGGGCTTCGCGGAAGAAGCGGTCTTTGAGCTCTTTCATGGCCTTCTCCTCAAGGCCTTCTTCAAAACGCATGGTTTTTATGGCCACGGAGCGGTTTATCTTGGGGTCCACTCCCAAGTAGACTATGCCCATGGCTCCCTTGCCCAGCTCTTTCTTTATTTCGTACCGGCCCAGCATCGGGGTAGTAGTGGAACCCGCGACCATCATGGTGGCGTCCCCCCCCCCGCCCTTTCCGCCAACGCCGCCGAACACCGCGCCGTCCGCGGCCTTTTTTAAAATATCGATCTTTGTTTTTATGTCTTTAAAGTCCGGGTCCTTGCCGGCAATATGCTCGTAGATCGACACGGCTTTGTTATACTGGCGCTTCCGTTCGAAGTCCAACCCCAGGTTGTAGAGCGTGTCCTTCATGTTGTTGTCCAGCGGGCAAAGGCGGAACTTCTCAAAAGCTAGGTCTATCATCCCCTGGCCCTGGAAAGAGAGACCCAGCATCTTATTGGTCTCTATCTGGGAAACTTCTATGAGTTCCTTCTTCTTTTCCGTAGTAAAGAAGCGCTTGGTTATCACGAAAATGTAACCCGCCACCAGGACCACCGCCGGGTACATGATCTTAAGCCACATCGCCTTGTAGGTGAAAAGGAAAATGCCCGCGGCTAACAGGGCCGCGAACATGCCCCCCGCCAGCACCGCGCCGGTGCCGGCCTTAAGGCGCGGCAACAGTAAGGCCGTGAACAGGCCGGCAAGCGCTATCAGCCCCACTTCAACGGGGAAGGCCCATTCCGGCCTGGAGATAAACCGCCCGGAAAGGATGTTGTCCACCACGGTCGCGGTAAGGTTCACCGCCGGCATGGAGTTGTCGGAGGGGGTGACATAAAGGCTGCCCACGCCCTGCGCGGTAAGCCCGATCAGCACTATTTTATCCTTAAAGGCTTCCGGCACTATCTTGTTGCTGATCACGTCGTAGAAAGAATAATAATTAAAATTCCTGCTCCGGTTGAACGCCAGCAGGGCGGAGGAAGAGGCGTCGAGCGGCATGACGCTTTTACCGAACGCCGCGGAAGCGCCCGGCGCGAACACCACCTGGCCCGGGGTAAGGCCAAGCCGGACGCGGACTATCTCGGTGGCGAAAGACGGGTAGAAGTTCTGCCCGTAAGAAATAAACGGGGACTCCCTGCGTACCGCTCCGTCCATGTCGTGGAAAACGTTGACGTGGCCGACGCCGGCGGCCGAGGAGGCCAGTATGTCGAGCGGCGCGGTTATCCCCGAGCCTTCCGCCACGGCTTCGGCCGGGCCGGGGTTGTGGGAGAGCGCGGGGGCGAGGCGCTTCATCCATTCCGGTTCCGGCTTTACTTTCGACACCGGGGCCCCGGTATCGAAATAAAGAGGGAGCACGACGTTGCCCGCCGCCGCCACGGCTTCGGCCAGCCTGGAGTCGTTGTCCATGGTTTTCCTGGCGGTGTCTATGGCCTTCAGGAATTCCGAGTCCTTGCCGGTTTCTTTTATTTTTTTCGCCGCAACCAGTTCCGTGTAGCGCGTTCTAAGCAGGTCGGCCATGCCGGAGCCGTTGTCCTTTTCCGGCTCCGAGAAAAGTATGTTGAGCCCGATCACGGAGGGCCTGGCCGGCGCGGAGGAGAGCCAGACCAGCATATCCGAGATCTTGGCGCGGGACCAGGGCCAGCGGCCTATTTTGGAAATGCTGTCGTCGTTTATTTCTATTACGGCGATATCGCTTTTTTCGGGGGCCCCGGCGCTCAGGCGGGTGCGGAAGTCGTAAAATTTAAGTTCGGCGGTCTCAAGGCCGGTCCCGGTAGAGTAAAAGAAGAGCGCGGCCGCGGCCAGCGCCAGCCCCCACAGTATATCCGAGAAAATGAATTTTCGCACGTGTTTTCCCCCCGCTAAAAAAAGTTTTTTTCCAGATATGCCGCGGAAATCTCCTCAATAAAACAGGCGTTCGCCATCAGGGCCAGGAACAGGGCTATGAAAATTATGCCGGCGGAGCCTGCCAGAGCGCCGCGTATGCGCCGGGCGAGCGCGGCGTAATATTCAATGCGGGCCTGGCCTCTGAGTTCTCCCACGGGGGTCTGCTTTATCTCCTCCGGAGGGACGGGAGGCCTTTTTTCAATGGGCCTGCCGTCTATGTCATACAGAACTTCAGCCTCGGACGCTTCCAGCACGTGCTGGTAGGCTTCCTGGCTGGCGCGGTTTAACTGCGCCGCCCGGGCCGCGGCAGTTTCTATTTTAGCCCGCGTAATTTCCTCTATCTGCGGGTTGGTGAACATGGCGAACATCGTTAAATTCGCGGCCAGGAAAAGGAACTGGGGATTAAAAAACAAGGAAAAATCCTTCTGTGTAAGCGCGGCAGCCAGCCCTAAACACGCGAGGGCGCCGCCGGCGGAAAGCCAGGCTTTGTCCGGGACAAGGTCAGCGCCCGCCTTGAAATAAGCATAAGTGAGCCAGAGCCCAGCCAGGTAGGCGGCTACAGCCAGCCCCTTGACGAGCCAGTTCCGGTTAAACGCCGCCTTGGAGGCCGCCAGGTACAGGAAAAGCGAATAAACTATTGTATTGGCGGGCGAGAACATGTTCTCCAGGCCTATCTTTATCGCCAGGAAGGCTTTTGAAATTGTGTCGGCGCCCTCGGGGGCCGGAAGGTAGGCGCCCCCGGCGTAGGCGGAGAGCGCGGCCGCGAAAATGAACGAGGAATAAAGGAGAGTGAACTTTAGAGGTTTCTGCCAGAGTGCCCAGACATAGAGTACCATCCCCGCGCCCGCCAGGGTAAGCGCCGTCAGCGGGTTGGTGGCAAGAGGCGCGGCGAGCGACCCCTGGGTTGTCCCGGAGGCTCCGGCCAGGATAAAGCAGCCGGTGGCGGCGAGAGAGAGCGCCAGGTGCATGGCTATTTTAAGGGTGTTATGCAGCGCGGCCAGCTGCAGGGCCGGTTTCTTCGGGGCGGGCGGCGGCGGGGGCGGTTCTGCTGTTTGTCCCTCCGCGGCGGGGCCCGGGGAAATTTGCGGGGCGTGTTTTTCAGAAGAGGCTTGCTGCGGCGGCGGAGGCGGAGGCGCTCCCGCGAACATGCGGGCTGTGACTTCCGGGATATCAAAGGTCTTTTCTGAGGAGGTGACTCCCGTGGATGTTTCCCCTGAACTGAATTTACGCAGGTCGGCTATAACTTCGGCGGCAGTCTGGTACCTGTCCTCCGGTTTTTTCCGCATCAGGCGCTCTATAACCCGCGCCGCCCAGAGCGGTACATCGGGACACTTTAAGCTGATGTTCGGCAGGGGCTCCCCGATATGCTTATGTATGACCTCCATAGAGCTCTTACCTTCAAAAGGATAACTGCCGGAGAGGATATAGTAATAAGTGGCCCCGGCGGCATAAAGGTCGGCGCGGTTGTCAACTTTTCCCGCAAGGCCCTGTTCCGGGGACATGAAATAAGCGGTGCCGACCATTTCCCCGGCCATGGTAAGCTGTTTCTCCTCGCTCATGCTGCGCGCCAGTCCGAAGTCAACTATGCGGGGCAGCCCGTCCGCCGTGACCAGAATGTTGGACGGTTTTATGTCGCGGTGTATGATCGCTTTGGAATGCGCGTGCTCCAGGCCTTCAAGCACGCCTATTATGATGCCCGTGGCCTGTTTCACCGGAAGCGGGCCTTTTTCTGCGACCAGAGCCTCAAGGCTTTTTCCTTCGACATAAGACATCACTATAAAGTAGGAGCCGTTTTCCTGGCCGAAGTTGTAGATATGGACGATGTTGGGGTGTTCCAGCTTGGCGGCCGACCGGGCCTCCCGCAGAAAGAAATCTACGTTGCGCTGCTCGCGGGCCAGGTCGGGGAAAAGCAGTTTTACACAGACAAATTTATCCAGGGATTCCTGGTGGGCTTTATAAACCGAACCCATGCCGCCCTGGCCGAGCTTGCAGGTTATTTTGCAGCCGGAAAATACAACGCCTTCCATGTTGGGCTCTGTCGTCATACTGGTCTTTAAATCCGCCTGTCCCTTACAAAAATGCTGCCGTGCCTGGAGGCCAGGTCCTTGGCGTAGTGCTTCAGCTCCGCGGCGCTTTCAACTATCTTGGCGTAATGCCGCTGCGTCCTGGGCGCTACTATGGCTATGGTCAGCGACATCAGCGGGAAATCGCGCGTCTTATTCTTGCGGTCCATTGTAGTGATGTAACCGCGCTGTCTGTCGGTCTCGTTGTAAAAGCCGGGGATAAGCCTGTCAAATTCGCCGGTTATGGCCCTGGCGGCGGTTTCCGCGGCGTCGGGGCGGGCTATCAGGACAAAATCGTCGCCGCCCACGTGCCCCACAAAGTAATCGTCTCCCGCCGCGGCCTTAGCCTTTTCCGCCAGCAGCAGCGCTATGCGCTTTATTACTTCGTCGCCCTTGGCGTAGCCGTAAACGTCGTTATAGGCTTTAAAATTATCGGCGTCAATGTAACAGAAGGCGAACTGCTCCTCTTCCGCTATGCGGCGCAGCACTTCTTCTTCTATGGCCGGGTTGCCGGGCAGGCGCGTGAGCGGGTTCAGGGCGGTATCGGAGCTTTTGCGCTTCAGGATGCGGTTTATGCGCGCGCGCAGTTCGCGCACGTCAAAAGGCTTGGTTATAAAATCGTCGGCGCCAAGCTCTATGGTGTTTACTTTGGCGTCGACTTCCGAGACGCCGCTGAGAATTATCACCGGGATGTCCCGCGTGCCGGGGGCTTCGCGTATGCGCTTGCAGAGCGCGTAGCCGTCAATGCCTGGCATGCGAAGGTCAAGGAGTATGAGGTCCGGTTTGTTGTCTTTCAGGAATTCCAGGACTTCTTCCCCCTGGTAAAGGGTGGTGACGGAGTAGTTGTATTTTTTCAGGACGGCGGAAATAAGCAGCCCTACATTAGGGTCGTCGTCCACCACCAGTATTTTCTTCACGTAGTTGTGCCCCCGGCTTCCGGCCTCCGCTGATTTTAGGCCTGCTATTGCAATTATAAAACATAATATACGCCAACAGCAACCGGGTATAGGCAACATCGTGACGCTGACAGAAATTTGCTGCAGGTCTCCGGGGGGAGCACGGGGAGCTCCGTCCACGGGGGCGCTGATCGGCTTGGGCCTTGTTAAAATTATTTTTTATGCTATAATAGTAAAAAGAATAAAAGTCGTAAAAATCACAAGCAACAGGATCAACATCTATGAGACATAATACCTTCAGTACTTTTGACGTCGCTAAAATGCTCGAGCTGTCTCCGGGGACGGTCGCCAACTGGGTGGATGCCGGCAAGCTCAAAGCCTTCTCTACTCTAGGCGGACACCGCCGCATTAAAACGGAGGACCTGGCGGATTTCCTTGAAGCAAATAAAATCCCTTTGCCGAAGGAACTCTCTAAACTTATGACTTCGCATAAAAAAATCCTGATAGTGGAAGATGATGAAAAATTTCTCAAGCTCTGTGTCCGTTTCCTTAAAACGGTGAGGAATAAATGGGAGATCCTTTCCGCTGCGGACGGGTTCCAGGCCGGTTCGCTTGTGGGCAGCGAAAAACCCGACGTGGTAATACTGGACATAATGTTGCCGGACATTAACGGGTTCAAGGTCTGTGAAATAATAAAAGCCAGCAATAAAAGCACCCTTGTTATAGCCGTGACAGGCTACGATTCTGAAGATATAAAGAATAAGATACTGGCAGCCGGGGCCGACGCTTATTATATAAAGCCTCTTAAGTTCCAGGAGATAGTTGACTATATAGAGTCCTGGAGCGGACAGCACGGCCTGGGTACGGAATGAGTCGGCGGGAATTTTAAAGGGTAGGGAGCGCACAGTAACAAAGAAGCCGCCGGCCCGCTTTGGCGGGC
>JAVHRY010000052.1:0-14558 GCA_036171915.1 Elusimicrobiales bacterium
GCGAAAGCGATGCGCTCGATCTCCTGGCCGCGGCCTTCGGCCTCGTTGATGCGCTTCATCTTTTCACCCTCTGAGAGGGCGATGGCCTGCATCTTGTCGCCCTCGGCGCGGTTGATCTTGGCCTGCTTCTCGCCTTCCGATTCGGCGATGATGGCGCGCTTCTCGCGCTCGGCGCGCATCTGCTTTTCCATCGCGCCCTTAATGCTCTCGGGCGGGGTGATGTTCTTGATCTCGTGCCGGGTGACCTTGATGCCCCAGGGCAGGGAGGCCTTGTCCACGGCGGCGACTATCTCCATGTTGATCTTCTCGCGCTCTTCGAAAGTGCGGTCCAGCTCGATCTTGCCGATCTCGCTGCGCATGGTGGTCTGCGCCAGCTGGGTGGTGGCGAACTCGTAGTTGGTCACGCCGTAGGAAGCTTTCGACGGGTCTACGATCTGGATGTAGAGGATGCCGTCGACTTCCACGGAGATATTGTCCTTGGTGATGCAGACCTGCGGCGGCACATCCATCACCATTTCCTTCATGCTGTGCCGGTAGGCCACCTTATCCACGAAAGGGATAAGGATGTGAAAACCGGCTTCGAGGGTGGCGTAGTATTTGCCGAGCCGCTCTATGATGTAGACGGTCTTCTGCGGAACAATCCTGGCGGAATTGGCCAGGACCACTATCAGGAAGATTACGCCGGCCGCGACTACGAACGTCGCTGCGGGAATGACGGAGGCTGAGTCCATATTGTTCTCCTTGGCTGTCTTATGGTTTTACTTTAAACGTCAGGCCGTGGCGCTCCACGATTGTCACTTTCGCGCCCTTCGTTATCTCGACGTCGGCGTCGGCGTTCCACAGGGTGCCGTTGAACTCGACTTTGCCGCGCGGGGAATTTGGGATGATGTCTTCGGCGACTATGGCCGTCTCGCCGGCGTGGTTCTCCATGGGGGTGCCTTTCGGGTCCTTGTTGGAGACCCGCCCCGTGAAATAACCCTGGGCGTAGCTCCGGAACGAGACCAGCAGGACGATAGAGAGGATGGCGAACAGGATCAGCTGGGTGTTGACGCCCAAGTGGATGAAGATCATCAGCAGGCCGGTAAGCACGGCGCCCAGGCCGAAGAAGCAGAGGATAAAGCCGGGCAGGAAAAGCTCCATGCTCATGATAACTATACCGACGATTATCCAGACATACTGAGGGGGGATGGTTTCAAGCATGGGATAATACTATGAAATACGGGCCACGCCATCAATAGGGCGGAGCTATTGCCCGAGCGCCGCTTTGAGGTATTCCAGCAGCCGGGGGCCGTAGACCCGGCGGTAGGCGCCGAAAGCTTCTATGTGGCCGGCGGGGACCGTCCAGAACTCCTTTGGCTCCGGAGCCGCGTCAAAGATCTTTCTTCCCTGGGCGAAGGGAACCGTGCCGTCGAGCTCGGAATGAATGAAGAGCTTCGGGCAGACGATTTTCCCAAGATTATCCTTGGGCGCATGCCTGCCGCTGACGGCCACCCAGGGCAGCCAGGAGACAGGCCAGGTAAGCCAATGCCGCCGGAGTACGGCCGAGGCGACGCTTTTATAAGAATAAAAAGTCCCTTCCACTATCATCGCCGCGGGCTTAAAGCCGGATTCGGAAATGGCGGCCGCCGCTATGGCCCCGCCGAGGCTCTGGCCGAAGACTATGACCTTGTCCGGCCGGGCCCCCGGCAGTTTGAGGGCCTGGGCCAGCGCCGCCTTGCCGTCCATTACCAGCCCGTCCAGGGTCGGCCTGCCGCCTGAGGCGCCGTAGCCCCGGTAGTCGAAAATAAAAACGTTGTAACCTTCCCCGGCCAGCCAGGCCGAATAGGCGAAATGCGAAGTCATGTTCTGGGCGTTGCCGTGGAAGTGCACCACCGTGCCCAGCGGCGGGCCGGCGGGGGGGAAGAAGAGCCCGGTCAGTTCGGTCCCGTCGCCGGACTTGAACTTTATCGTTTCATACTTGAGCCCGGCTGCGGCCGGGTCGGCCAGGATATTCCTGGAGGGCTGAAAGAACAGGTGCGTGCAGCCGCCGGAGAGCAGCGCGAGGCACAAAAGCAGACGGCGGGTATAGCGTGGCATCAGGGCGCGAGGACGAACTGGTAAAAATAGATCCCGGCTTCTTTCACTTTGCCGCGCCAGGCGTATTCCAGTTTCGCGGCGCTGTTCCTGCCCAGGCGCAGGGAGGCCGCCGCCGAACCGGCCCAGAGAGGCCGGGTATCGCCGATGGCGTAGCCGATATAGCGGGCTTCGATAAGCGCGCGCAGGGGCCCGGTCCCGGCGAGCAGGCCCGTTTTGAGGCCGGCGCCGGCCCGCCAGTTCGCCTCGAGAGCGGGCCCGAAGGCGCTGTCGGCTTCCGCCAGCAGGTACCAGACCTGGCGCAGCGGGGCGCGGACCTCGACAGCCAGGCCCGAGCCCGCGTTCATGGCCCAGACGGCGGCCCTGCCGCTCTGGCGGCCGGTCTCGGCCGCCTGCTCGACGCCGGCGGAGATCTCCCAGGACTGGCGGCGTACCCAGTCGTCCCACGGGTTAAGGCTCATCACCCGGGCCAGGCGGCCCTCCTGCAGATAAAGCCGGTTATAGCGCGGCTCGCCGCGCAGGCGGAAAGAGCCCATCTCGAGCACGGCGTCCGGCAGGTAGCCCTCCGGATCGTCTAGGAGGTCCTGCAAGGCGAAGCGGGCCCGCACTTCATAGGCGGGGCCGTTCTTCAGGCCCACGAGGCCGGCGCCCAGGCGCAGGCTCTCGTGCGCGTCCAGTATGGAGGCCGGGCGCCGGGGGGCGCCGGTAAAAGTCTCCTGCCGTCCCAGCGCGGAACGCGCCGCGAGCAGCGGGTCGGTACGGCTATCCAGCTCGGCCTTGCCGATGCGGCGGGCGTAAAAACGCCAGCTCAGGTAATCCGTCGCCGCTTCGAGCACCGCGGCTTTTGCCCGCGGGGGAGCGGTTTTCAGATTTTCAAGTTCCGCGGCCTGGTTGCCGCGGGCCAGTTCCAGCACCGAGGCCTTTTCGGGCACGGTCAGCTGCGAGCGTTTCCAGTCCACCGTTTTCCACAGCGAGGGCCGCCAGCCGGGGGCGGACGGGGGAGACGCGGTTATTACCGCTTTAGCCGTATCGGAAGGAATGACCCAGAAATGGAAACGGCGGGACAGGTCCAGGCCGGGTTTGGCTATATCCAGCAGCGGCAGCAGCTGCCAGGAGCAGTTGCGCGTGAAGAACTTGTAAGGGAAAGCGGCTTTGCCGAGTTCCCAGCCGTGGCGCAGGAGCCGGTCTATCTCTTCCGGCTTGAGATCCAGCGGGAATTCCCATAGGTCCCGGTTCTCTATATTGTGGTATTCCTGGATCTTGAGGTAATACGGGATGGTCGAGAACTGCCCGGGGTAGGCGCCGACCAAGCCCTTGAGAGCGAAGAACAACCCGCTTTCCGCGTCCGCCGTGGCGGCGTAGTTCACGGTGTAGTCCAGCAGGTCCGCGCCGGCCGCGCCGCGTTTGTGCAGGCGCAGGAAAGTGTGGCCGTAAAGCGTGGACGGGTTGTTAAGGTATCCGGCGGCGAACAGCAGGCTTACCGACTCGGTGTCCAGGCCGGCTTTCCACTCCTCGAAGGACGGGCATTGTGGCGGGGGGAGGGTTTCGGGCTTAAGGCCCAGCAGGGCGCGCAGGCGGAGATAGCGCTCGGGGAAGCGGCATTCGGGGGAATCGTCGTCCGGGCCTTCGAAGAACAGTCCGTCTACCTCGGCCTCCAGCTCGAGGCGCGGGTTTATATTGCCCCATTTGGAAAGAAAGAAATCCGGGTTTACGGAAGGGCTGCGGTAGTTGCCGAGCAGGTTCTTCTCGTAATAAAGCAGCTTCAGCCAATAGGGGTCTTTCCAGGCTTCCGTTTTAACGGCGGCCTGCCTGGCGGAGAGGCGCAGCAGTTCCCTTTCCGGCGCGAGGGCGCTGGCCCTGGGCCCGGGCAGGAGCAGTAGGAATAGAAAACAGGCCGGGGGTATTAGCCGCCCGGCCCGTTCTTGTTTCATTTTACGGCAGTTCCGCACTTAGATGCCGGCGGCGAGCCTGTTGATCTCGTTGACGGCGGTCTGCGCGCTGTTGGCGGCGAAGATGACCGTGTGGTTCTTCTGCAGCAGTTCGGCGAAGGTGACCGGGTTGGCGCCGTAAAGCTTGGCCAGGTTGGTCACGTATTCGCCCTTGCCGGAAGCCACGTCGCGGGACAGGTCCTTGTAGTTAGCTTCGATGAAGCTCTCGCGGGCCTTGGAAACCTTAACCATGCCCTTGGCATTGCAGTTCGAGGTGCCGAAGGTGATGCCGAAGGTCTGGCTGCCGAAGGTGCCGTTAGTGGTGGCGGCGAGAATCTGGGTACCGTTGTTCTCTTTGAACGCCAGGCTCCCGAGGCCGCAGCCGGCCGAACCGTAATCGCCCGCGAAGGCGGCCGCGCCGAAAGAAACGACCGCAAGTGCCGATATGATTATTTTCTTCATTATTTGTCTCCCCTTAACTTTTGGATTAACCGCAACAAATTCTGCTACATTAACAGCGCCCTGTCAATATTCCGGCCGCGCGGTCAATGCAGCCCTATCCGGCACTGGTGGTCTTTCGCGTAAGCCTCCAGGGACAGCTTTTCCTGCTCGCGGTAGGCGGCGGTGCGTTTCATCAGGGCGTCGAAGTTGGTCTGGTGGGCGTCGAACATGGGCCCGTCGACGCAGGCGAAGCGGGTCCTGCCGCCTACTTCCACCCGGCAGCCGCCGCACATGCCGGTGCCGTCCAGCATGACGGGGTTGAGGCTGGCGAAGGTGGGCGTGCCGTGCGGGCGGGAGGCTTCGGCCACGAACTTCATCATTATTACCGGGCCTATGGTGAAGATGGCGTCGGGCGCCTGGCCGGCGGCGTAAAGCTCCTTCATGGCGTCGGTAACTAGTCCTTTTTTTCCGGCCGAGCCGTCGTCGGTAGTGACGATGACGCGCCCGAGGCCGGTCATCTCGCGCTCCAGGATCAGAAGGTCTTTATTGCGGGCGCCCAGGATGGAGACCACCTCGTTGCCCGCCTGCTTATAGGCCCGCGCGATGGGATAAAGTTCGGCTATGCCCACGCCGCCGCCCACGCCCAGCACCGTGCCGTACTTCTTTATCTCCACCGGGGTGCCCAGCGGCCCGGCTACGTCGGAGAAAGACTCGCCCTGCTTAAAGGCGTTCATCTCGGTGGTGGACTTGCCGATGGCCTGGATGATGACGGTGACCGTGCCGTTTTCCGGGTCCCAGTCCACCAGCGTCACGGGGATGCGCTCGCCGCCTTCGCGGGCGCGCAGGATGACGAACTGCCCCGCTTTCGCCTTGGCGGCTATCAGCGGCGCGTAGATGACGTGGCGCGAGACGGTGGGGGAAAGTTCTTCCTTCAGCACTATCCTGTAAAGACCTTCGGTGGAATAGATATCGTGTTTCATGTTATTTACCGGTCAGTTTCGCGTGTATCGCCCTGGCAGCCGCTTTGCCGTCCTTCATGGCCAGCAGCACCGTGGCGCCGCCCCGCACCACGTCGCCGCCGGCGTAGACCGCGTCGAGGGAGGTCTTGCCCGTGGCCTCGTCCACCAGGATACAGCCGGCCTTCCCGGTACCTAGCCCCTGGGTAGAACGCTGTATTACCGGGTTGGGGCTCTGGCCTATCGCCACAACCAGGCTGTCGGCCTCTATATAAAATTCCGAACCCCGGAGCGGCGCCGGTTTGCGCCGGCCGGAGGCGTCCGGCGCGCCAAGCTCCATGCGCACGCATTTTACGCGTTTAAGGCGGCCTTTCTCGTCGCCTTCCAATGCCACGGGCGCGGTGAGGAATTCGAATTTTATGCCTTCTTCCATGGCGTTCTCCACCTCTTCGCCGCGGGCCGGCATTTCGGCGCGGGTGCGGCGGTAGAGCAGGGTGACGTTTTCCGGGCCGAGGCGCAGCGCGCAGCGGGCCGAGTCCATGGCCGTATTCCCGCCGCCCACGACCACGACTTTCCTGCCGATATAGTAGGGCGTGGAGGTGACGGGGAACTTGTACGCCTCCATCAGGTTTACCCGGGTCAGCAACTCGTTGGAGCTGTAGACCCCCACCAGGTCCTCGCCCGGCGTGTTCATGGGACTGGGCAGGCCGGCGCCCGAACCGATATAGACGGCGTCAAAATCCGTCTTGAGTTCTTCCAGGCTCAGGGACTTGCCTATCATCACGTTCTTGAGGAAGCGCACACCCATCTTCTTCAGCGTGGCGACTTCGAAGCGCACGACTTCCCGCGGCAGCCGGAAAGAGGGAATGCCGAAACTGAGCACGCCGCCGAACTCATGCAGCGCCTCGAAGACGGTGACCGCGTGCCCGAGTTTGCGCAGCTCGGCCGCCACCGCCAGGGAGGAGGGCCCGGAGCCCACGCAGGCGACTTTGAAACCGGTGTCCTCAGCGCAGGGCGGGGGGACGGTGAGCCCGTTGCGGCGGGCGTGGTCGGCTGTGAACCGTTCCAGCCGCCCTATGGAGACCGGGCCGAACTTCTCCTTCAGCACGCAGGCGGCCTCGCAGTATTTTTCCTGCGGGCAGACCCGGCCGCAGATGGCCGGGAACAGGCTGGTCTCGAAGATCTTGGAAGCCGCCGCGCCTATCTCTTCCTTATAAAGAAGGTCGATGAAGTCGGGGATCCTGACGCTGACCGGGCAGGCCGCCTCGCAGGGCCTGCCCTTGCAGTTAAGACAGCGGGCCGCCTCGGTCAGGGCCTCTTCCAGGCCGAAGCCGAGGGCGACTTCGTCGAAATTCCCGCCGCGCAGGGCGGCGTCCTGGTGTCTGCCAAGGTTCTGTTTGATCGATGGCGTAGGTTTCTTTGGCTTTTCCATGACAATAATTATACAAAACCCGCGGGATGGGCGGGGCAGGCCCGGGGTTTGCGAGGCCCGCCTTCGACCTGCCGCGGATGCCTATAGTTTTGGAAAAATGCTATACTTTTAAAAGTTCCTCAAGCACCAATTTCGCAGATAATTCTTTAAGGAGATAATTATAATGGCTAATAAACGTGTGGCGATGGACGGTAACACAGCCGCGGCTTTCGTGGCTCACAAAACCAACGAAGTTATAGCGATCTACCCCATAACCCCTTCCTCCGTGATGGGCGAACTGTCCGACGCCTGGAGCGCCAAGGGCGATAAGAACATCTGGGGCACCGTGCCTTCTGTAGTCGAGCTGCAGTCGGAAGGCGGCGCTTCCGGCGCGGTGCACGGCGCTCTTTCCGCCGGCGCGCTTACCACCACCTTCACCTGCTCGCAGGGCCTGCTGCTGATGATCCCCAACATGTTCAAGATAGCCGGCGAGCTGACCTGCACGGTGTTCCATGTCAGCGCCCGCGAGGTCGCCTCCCACGCCCTCTCCATCTTCGGCGGCCACGGCGACGTGATGGCCTGCCGCCAGACCGGCTGGGCGATGCTCGCCTCGGCCAACCCCCAGGAGGCCATGGACTTCGCCCTGATCTCCCAGGCCGCCACGCTCAAGACCCGCATCCCCTTCCTGCATTTCTTCGACGGCTTCCGCACCAGCCACGAGCTGAACATGGTGGAGCCGCTGCCCGTAGAGGTCATGCGCAGCATGATCAGCGAGAAGCTCATAGCCGAGCACAAGGCCCGCGGCCTGAACCCCGAGCATCCGGTCCTGCGCGGCACCGCCCAGAACCCGGACGTGTTCTTCCAGGGCCGCGAAGCCGGAAACAAATTCTACGCCGCCGTGCCCACCATGGTAAAAGAAGCCATGGGCCAGTTCGAGAAGCTGACCGGCCGCAAGTACGGGCTGTTCGACTATGTCGGCGCCCCGGACGCTGAAAAAATTATAGTGGTGATGGCCTCCGGCGCGGACGTGGTGGAGGACACCGTCAACAATCTCGTGAAGGGCGGCCAGAAAGTGGGCGTGCTGAAAGTGCGCCTCTACAGGCCCTACTCCGAAGCCGACTTCATAAAGGCCCTCCCGAAGAGCGTGAAGTCCATCGCCGTTCTCGACCGCAGCAAGGAGCCGGGCGCCATCGGCGAGCCGCTCTACCAGGATGTGGTCACCGCCTGCGCCAACGCCTTCAAGGCCGGCGCGCTCAAAGAGCTCCCGACCATCGTCGGCGGGCGCTACGGCCTCGGCTCCAAGGAGTTCACCCCGGCCATGGCCAAGGCCGCCTTCGAGAACCTCTCCGCGGCCAAGCCCGTGCACGGCTTCACCGTGGGCATCAAGGACGACGTAACAAACCTGAGCCTCGCCTACGACGAGAACTGGACCACCGAGCCCGCGGACATCTTCCGCGCGCTGTTCTTCGGCCTGGGTTCCGACGGCACCGTGGGCGCCAACAAGAACACCATAAAGATCATCAGCGAAGAGACCGGCCAGTACGCGCAGGGCTACTTCGTCTACGACTCCAAGAAAGCCGGTTCCATGACCGTCTCCCACGTGCGCTTCGGCAAGAATTACATCCGCGCGCCGTACCTGGTAAACAAGGCCCGCTTCATCGGCTGCCACCAGTTCAGCTTCCTCGAGAAGTACGAGATGCTGGGTAAGGCCGAGGACAACGGCATCTTCCTGCTCAACAGCCCGTTCGCCGCGAACGAGGTCTGGAACAAGCTGCCCATAGAGGTGCAGGAGGACATAGTAAAGAAGCACCTGAAGATGTACGTGATCGATGCGTCCAAGATAGCCGAAGCCACCGGCATGGGCGCGCGCATCAACGTCATCATGCAGACCGCCTTCTTCGGCATCTCCGGCGTCCTCCCGAAGGACGAGGCGATAGCCGCCATCAAGGCCTCCATCAAGAAGACCTATTCCAAGAAGGGCGACGAGGTGGTCAACAAGAACTACGCCGCCGTGGACCAGACCCTGGCCGCCATCGCCGAAGTAAAGGTCGGCAAGGCCGACAGCAAGATCGTGCGCTCCTGCGCCGTAGAGGGCTTCCCCAAGTTCGTGCGCGAGACGCTGTGCGAGATGATCGCCTTCCGCGGCGACGGCCTGCCCGTGAGCGCCATGCCGGTGGACGGCGCCTTCCCGACCGCGACCTCGCAGTACGAGAAGCGCAATATCGCCCTGGAAACCCCGGTGTGGGAGAAGGACCTGTGCATACAGTGCGGCTTCTGCTCCATGGTCTGCCCGCATGCCGCCATCCGCATCAAGGCCTATGACGGCGCGGAGCTCTCCAAGGCCCCCAAGACCTTCAAGTCCATCGACGCCAAGGCACCGGCCCTTAAAGGCCTGAAATTCACCGTGCAGACCGCCGTCGAGGATTGCACCGGCTGCGGCGCCTGCGTCCATAACTGCCCGGCCAAGGAGCGCAAGGACGGCAAGGAAACCGGCAGGAAGGCCATCAACCTGGCCCCCCAGTTCCCGCTGCGCGCCACCGAGCGGGAGAACTTCAAGTTCTTCCTTAACCTGAAGGACAAGGGTTCCGCCAAGGTCAGCCGCGCCACCGTGCAGGGCTCCCAGCTGGTGCGCCCGCTGTTCGAATTCTCCGGCGCCTGCGCCGGCTGCGGCGAGACGCCCTACGTGAAGCTGATGACGCAGATGTTCGGCGACCACCTGACCGTGGCCAACGCCACCGGCTGCTCGTCCATCTACGGCGGCAATCTGCCCACCACGCCTTACTGCACCCGCGAGGACGGCCGCGGCCCCGCCTGGAGCAACTCGCTGTTCGAGGATAACGCCGAGTTCGGCCTGGGCATGCGCGTGGCTTACGACAAGCTGGAAGGCGAGGCCCGCGAGGTGCTGACCGCGATGAAGGCCGGCCCGCTCAAGGCTCAGGCCAAGCTCTGCGACGACATCCTGAACGCCGACCAGAGCGAATGGACCGGCATCGAGGCCCAGCGCGGTCGCGTGGCCGACCTGAAGAAGGCCCTGATCGCCGCGGGCGGCGAACAGGCGGCCCGCATGGGCACCCTGGCCGAGAACCTGATAAAGAAATCACTCTGGATAGTGGGCGGCGACGGCTGGGCCTACGACATAGGCTACGGCGGCCTGGACCACGTGCTGGCTAGTGGCCGCAAGGTGCACGTGCTGGTGCTGGACACCGAGGTGTATTCCAACACCGGCGGCCAGATGTCCAAGTCCACCCCCATGGGCGCCGTGGCGCTGTTCGCGGCCGGCGGCAAAGTGCTGCCTAAGAAAGACCTGGGCATGATAGCCATGACCTACGGCAATATCTACGTGGCGCAGGTGGCGCTGGGCGCCGACATGCAGCAGGCGGTCAAGGCTTTCGCCGAGGCCGAGGCCTACGAAGGCCCGTCCATAGTGGTAGCTTACAGCCACTGCATAGCCCACGGCATAGAGATGAAGGCGGGCATGACCGAGCAGAAGAAGGCGGTGCAGTCCGGCCGCTGGCCGCTCTACAGGTTCAACCCGGCGCTTAGGGCCCAGGGCAAGAACCCGCTGACCATAGACAGCCATGCGCCCTCCATCCCCGTGTCGGACTTCATGATGGGCGAGAACCGCTTCCGCGCGCTTCACAAGTCCAATCCGGAAACGGCCAAGCGCCTGCTGAAGCTGGCAGAAGCGGAATACAAGTGGAGGCTCAGCGTCTATAAGCAGCTGGCCGCCATGAGTTGCGATGTGGCCAAACCCGAAGAAAAAGCGGAGAAAGCCGCTGTCTAAAGGTAACCGTATATAGCAAAGGGCGGGCGCCGCAAGGCCCCGCCCTTTTGCTTTGCCCGGCCCGGCTCACCATCCCGCGTCTCCAAGGCATTGAGAACCCTTCAGGATACAAGGCCGGAGTGGGCCCAAAGGCCCAGATACGCCTGGGTCTAAATATCTCGGCCGTCTGGGCCCTTTGATACTGAGACATCAGAGCGCCCGGCGCTATACTCTTAATGTGGATAAACTTAAAGGAGTAAACTTCGAATGAAAACTTACCTCTCCTCCTTCTCCGCGGTCTTCCTGGCGGTATTCGCGTTTAACGCCGCGCCGGCGCACGCGCAGGAACTCATAGAAAGAGCCTCCGACCCCAACTCGGCCGAATTCACCAAATACGAAAGGGACAATGCCAAGGTCGACCCGGATTACTACACAATTAAAAAAGACTCCATAAAAGTCACGCTGCTGTCCGTGGGAGACGAACAGGAGATTAATTATGTCAGACTTCAGGAGAACCCGCCCAAGGACCTGGCAGGCGTCCTGGTCAATATAGACAGCATTGTCAACATAGCTTCCAAGATCTGGGCCATAGTAGAAGCCAATGCCCCCGTGGTAAACATCGACACCAAGTATGCCACCGCCTATCCGCAGGGCGTGACCTCCGCCGCACAGCTGGCCGGGTGGAGCCGGCCCAAGTCCTACACCTACTCGTTCTACGCCGAAAACCTCTACGGCATGACAATGATAGACTGCACCTACAAGATGTCCTTTACCTATGGCGGCGCTTATAAAGGCAAAGGTAAATTCCTCACCGGGGTAGCGGTCATCCCTTCCAAGGTCACCGCGGGCTGGGGCTACAAGTTCTATATGAACGCCGCCGTGCCGGATTCCACCATAGCCAACGTGGGTACCGACGCCGACCCCGTAGCCGCCATGCAGATGAAGCTTTCCTGGATCATGAAGACCGTGCTGAAGGAAGTGGACGGGGCCAGCATCTACTACGTGGAGGGCAGCGGCTACTTTGAAGAGATCGCCAGCCCCTTCAACAAGAAAGAAAAGCGGATCGAGGAAGTTAAATCCGCGGCCCGGCTGCTCACCCCGGAGAAAGTATTTTAAGCAGTACCTGTCCGCGCAAGCGGGCGAAAAAAAAGTAAAGGAGACTTAACAAATGAAGAAACTCTTGGCGATAACCGCAGCCATGACAGCGCTGTTCGCAGGCCGGGCTTACGCAAGTGAGAACCTGGACGCTAAATACTTCACCGTGGATGAAAACTCCATAGTAATTGAGGAGATCACGGACAGGGGCGGCACCATACCGCCTACCCCCGGCCAGACGCCCGTTATACCGGCGCCGAATCAGCTGCCTCAGCCGCCCTCGGGCCCGGTGATTAACCCGCCCATAACCGTCCCCGGCACCGACCCTGCAACCGGAGGGGCCCCCGTGGATCCCATGGCCGGCTTCAATAACACCATAAACGGTATCAACAGCACCGTGGGCGTTATTGATAATATCGTCAACCTTGCGCAAAAGATCTGGGATATCATAGAAAAGAACCAGCCGGTAGTGAATATCACCACCAATTACGCCAACGCCGTTCCTTACGGTACCAGCCACTGGACGCAGCTGCAGGGCTGGAGCAAACCGGCCACCAAGAAGTATTCTTTTTCTATGAAGAACGCTTACGGCAGCGAAGTTTCCAAGGTGGTTTACCAGGTGCATTACACCTACGCGGGCAACTTCCAGGGCAAAGGCAAGTTCCTTACCGGCGTCACTATTGAGCCCCTTAACGTGGTCACCGCCTGGGGCTACAAAGTAAGCCTTGTGTCCGAAGTGCCGGACTCGACCATAGCCAATGTCGGCACGCACGAGGACCCCATTGCCTCCATGCAGGTGCAACTCAAGTGGACCGTGCACACCGCGCTAAAGGATATATCCTCCAAGGCGATCTATTACGTGCGCGGCGACGGCCAGCTTGAAGAGCTGGGGGCCCCGTTCGCTAACGCCAAGGCGATAGCGACCCAAAAAAAGATAGACGCGGTAAAAGAAAAACTGGCTGACGTGCAGTTCAACTAAGCAGTTCAGCGGCCTCCTTTTGCCCCGGCGCCCTATAAACGGGCGGCCGGGGTTTTGTTTTTTTTGGGGTGGGGGCGAAAACAAAAAGGCATGAAAAAGCGGGGCGAAAGCCGTTCTCCTTCCCGCTTTTCAGCAACTTAAGATATTTCTTTGAGTTTTTTCAACAATTCCAGCTGGCGGGGGGAAAGCCTGGCGGGAAGCGCGAGCGTAACTACGGCATAAAGGTCCCCGTGGGCGCCGTCCTTACGCGGGAGGCCGCGCCCGGCCAGCCGGAAGCGCCTCCCCGGAGCGGAACCTGCGGGCAACTTTATCGTCACCGGTCCGGCCGGGGAAGGCACGGAGATTTCCGCGCCCAGCGCGGCGTCCCACGGCGGGACGTCTACCTTTACCGCCAGGTCGTCGCCGTCTATTTCGAACCTGGGGTCGGGGGTCAGTTTTATCTTCAGATAAAGGTCCCCGGGGCGCCCGCCGCCCTCCCTGCCCTGGCCGCGCAGACGTATAGTGGCCCCGTCCCGCAGGCCCTTGGGGAGCTTGACGTTTATTTCTTTGGTTTCGGTCTTGCGCCCGGAACGGTAACTGAAGGTCAGTTGTTTGTTGCCGCCCTTAAAAAGGTCTTCTACTGAAAGCTGCAGTTCGGCTTCCATATCCTGTTGCGTCCGCCCCCCCGCGGCCTCCTCCACCCCGCCCCAGCCGCCGAAGCCGTCCCCCGCCCCCTGTTGCGCGCCGCCGAAGACAGACTGAAAAAAATCGCTGAAATCCCCGAACTGTTCAAAGCCTCCGCCCTGGGAACCTTGGCGGCTGTAATGAAACCCCCCCGGCGGCTGACGCTGCTGAAAGCCTCCGGAAGGGGGGGGAGTTCCCTGGCCATCCTTCCAGTTCTCGCCAAGCTGGTCGTACATCTTCCGCTTCTGGGGATCGGAAAGGACTTCGTTGGCCTCGTTTATTTCTTTAAATTTAATTTCCGCGGCAGCTTTATTGGTCTGGTTGCGGTCGGGGTGGTGTTTTAGCGCCAGCTTGCGATAGGCGGATTTTATCTCCGCCTCGCCGGCATTTTTTGAAACGCCAAGTACGGCGTAATAATCTATGTATTTAGGCATGCCGTTACAGGCGCGTCAGGAAGCCGGCCAGGAAAACCCCGAACGCCAGCATGATCCAGCGTTCTATTACACGTTCCGGAGTGCCGGGCAGGGCATTATCCAGTACGCGGGCGGCTATTAATGCAAAAACTACCGCGCCCCAGAAAGTGAAGAGCTGCGCGCGGGACACGGGTTCCGCCGGCGGCTGGCCAGAGGCCTGTGGCTTATGGCCGGCGGAGCCGGCCGCCTTGCCGCCCTGATCCTGTATGTTTTTGTCTTGGCTCATGATTCTTTTTTTCCGACGAAAGATATATCCTGGAAGATAACGGTAACGCCCAGCTCCCCGCCCTCGTGATTCTTGACAAGCATAGTGCTGTAGCCGATTATAAGGGGAGTGTTGGCGTGCATGATGGAAATTTCGGCGCGGCGCACGCATTTCCCGGTCTCGATAGTTTCTTTTATAACTTCCTTCAGGGCGGGGAAATCCTCAAAGGCTTCGGTATACTGCATATCCCGGCAGCAGATTTCTGCGTCCATGTGCAAGATCTTGCCGGCCATGGGGTTAAGGTAGATAACCTTACCCTTCAGGTCCACGCTGACCAGGCCGCCGGTGAGGTTATCCAGTATGCACTGGTAATATTCCTGAATATTGTTGACCATGTGGATATTCTACAAAAAATACGGGGCGATGGCGGTTGCAGGCAGGGCCGGGACCTGGCGGAGCGCAAGCGGAAATATTTTTTGAAGGCAATGATTTTTTTGTATAATTAATTTGTTCCGATATTCGCCGGTAGCTCAATGGTGGAGCATTCGGCTGTTAACCGAAGGGTTGCTGG
>JAVHRY010000053.1:0-14508 GCA_036171915.1 Elusimicrobiales bacterium
CTAGAACTTGTATTCTTAGCTGTTTTCAAATTTTCCCCTTCGTATAATTATGCCTTTTTGACACTCACCCGGACAACCGCACACCCGAGACGGAACATGGGATATAATCCGGACGTACATAGCAAAGAAGAACCGCCGGGACCGCCCGGCGGAGAATAATAGGTAACTGTCCCCTATTTTCTATAAGCAAAGCCGTTGGGACCGCCCGGCGGCAAATAACAGGCCTTTGTCTCCTGTTTTTATCAGTGCTGCATCTTTTTTTCCATCTGCCTTATGGTGTTGTTGTCGGGGTCCAGGCTGAGAGCCTGGTCCAGGTATTTTTTAGCCTCAGCCAACTGGCCGTTCCTGGAGTAAAGATATCCAAGGCGGGCAAAAACCCTGGCGTCCTCTTTTGCCGGCGCGATATCTTTAAGCGCCAGCTCCGCGGCTTTTTTCAGCACCGCTATAGCGTCATCGCGCTGGTACGCATCTTCGTAAACGGTGGAGGCGTACATGTAAATATAGGTGTTTTCGGGGTCCAGCGCGCGCGCTTTATTGAGGGTTTCTATAACGGTGTCGTAGTCGTCCCGCGAGCCGAACACGTACATCTGCGCGGCCGTGGCAAGCAGCTTCATAGCCTGGGCCCGGCCGGACTGCGGATCCAGCGCCAGGGCCTGGTCCGCGTATTTGCCCACCTTGGCGCATTCCCAGCCGCTCTTTATGCCGGTGTTCCAGGCCAGCAGATACGGTATTTTCGACTCTTTGGGGGACAGGACCGCGGCTTTTTCCAGGGCCTTTTCGGCCTTGTCGTACTCGCCGGCGCGGTGATAAGCGTCGCCAAGGGCGTACTGCAGCTTCCCGTCGTTCGGGGTTTTAACGGCCTTGCTCTCCATGTCGGCTATCTGCTGCGTAAGGCTCCCGGAGGAGCCGCCATACCCCGTTCCCTGGGGCAGCAGCAGGTTCCCGCAATACGGACAGTGGTTGCTGCTGAAGTCAGAGGCTCCGCCGCAGCTGGGGCAGACATAGGAATCGCTCATGTGTTAGCCCCCGGTTTGGAATTGCAGTTCGGGCAGTTTTGCGCCCCGGGAGGGAGCGGGTTCTTGCAGTAAGGGCATACGTTCACGCCCATTTTAAGCCCGCAATGGCCGCAGAACTTGGCGCCTACCGGCACCTCCACCCCGCAAGTGGGGCAGACCGCGTTGGGGGTGATCAGCGCCGCGCCGCAGGTGGTGCAGAACTTGAACGCGGAAAAAGACTTGTTGCCGCAGGAGGTGCAGGTTACCATGTCGGACGGCGCCGGAAGCGCCCTGCCGGGCTGCTGCGGCAGCGCGCCCGCGGGGCCGCCGGAGATGGCGCCTGCGGCCATGCTCGCGAACCCGGTGCCGGCGCCCATGCCCATGCCCAACCCCATACCCGCGCCCATAAAATTGCCGCCGCCTTCGTTCTTCGCGGAAGCTTCCAGCACGTCGAAAGTTCTCTTCATGCGGTAAGCGTCTTCACCCAGGATGCGCATCTCGGCCTTGCTGGCCATGGCCTGTTTTACATGCTGCACTTCGGGGTCGTCGTCCGGCACGTCTATGGCGTTTATGAAGAAGTTGGCGATTTCAAGCCCGTAAAGCGCGAAATCATCCTGCAGTTTATCCTTGAGGGCTTTGGACATCTCGTCCAGGTGCGCGGTGACGGTAAGGATGGAAAGCCTTTTTTCCATCAGCTGCGAGGCGATATAATCCTTGGCCTTGGTCAGTATCACGCCGCGGAAGTAATTATTTATATCCTCGGTGGACAGGCTCGCCACCGTGCCCACCAGCTGTACTACGAGCTTGCGCGAATCCTTTACGCGGAAACCGAACTGCCCGTTGGCGCGTATCGGCAGAAAGATGTTGAGTATCGGGTCCAGGATGGGAACGGGCCGCGGGGTTCCCCATTTAACGTCCATGATGGTGGCTTTATCTATAAAATACACTTCGGCGGGGAAAGGCGTCTTGTTGCCGTAAGGGATATTTACAATGGTTTGCAGCAGCGGGATATTCTCCGTCTCAAGATCGTGGCTGCCGGGGCCGAACAGGTCCAGCGCCTGGCCGTTCTTGTAAAATATCGCTTCCTGGGTCTGGTTCACTATAACCTTGCTGCCCAGGGATATTTTGTCTCCGGGCCATTTCCAGACCAGCACATTATTCGGCCCTTCGTATTTTACTACGTCAAACATCGCCATAAGTTCTCCTTAAAATGACAGCCGTCCTAATGAGATTAACATTTTGCCAAATTTGAACGCAAATTTTTTTACATTCGCCGCGCATGGGATAATTCCGGCCGTCTGCCGTTCTCCGGTTTTTTAGTATAATTACGGCTGACATTACGAGGGGATATACAATGATAGAAAAACTTAAAAAGTTAATAGCTGGGAAGAAGGCCCGCGTGGGCATTGTCGGGCTCGGCTATGTAGGCCTGCCGCTGGCCGTGGAGTTCGGCAAGAGCGGCTTTGCCGTGACCGGGTTTGAAGTGGACGCGCAGAAAGTGCGCGACATAAAGGACGGCGAGTCCTATATTCCCGACGTCCCGAGCGCCACCGTCTCGGCGCTCGTGAAGAAAGGCCTGCTCGGCGCCACCCTTGATTTTTCCGGGCTGAAGAAGATGGACGCCGTCATTATCTGCGTCCCCACCCCGCTGCGCAAAAGCAAGGACCCGGATGTTTCCTACATCGTAGCCGCCGTACAGGAAACCCGCAGGTACTTGAGGCGCGGGCAGCTGATAATACTGGAAAGCACTACCTACCCCGGCACCACCAAAGAACTGGTAAAACCCATGCTCGAGAAGGGCGGCCGCACGGCAGGCAAGGACTTTTTCCTGGCCTTCTCTCCGGAGCGGGTGGACCCCGGCAACCCCAAATACGGCGTAAAGAACACCCCTAAAGTGGTAGGCGGCCTGACGCCGGCCTGCACGGAACTGGCCGGCCTGCTGTACGGGGCGGCCGTAGACACCGTGCTAAAGGTTTCCAACACCGAGACCGCGGAACTGGTAAAACTGCTGGAAAACACCTTCCGCGCCGTCAATATAGCGATGATAAACGAAATGGCGCTGATGTGCCACAAGCTTAAGCTGGACGTCTGGGAGGTCATCGGCGCGGCCTCCAGTAAACCTTTCGGCTTCATGCCCTTCTACCCCGGCCCCGGCATAGGCGGCCACTGCATACCGCTGGATCCCCATTACCTGGGCTGGAAAATGAAGACGCTTAACTTTGAACCGCGCTTTATAGAGCTGGCCGGCGCCATAAACTCCGCCATGCCGGACCATGTCGTCGAACGTTTAAGCGAGATACTCAACACCCGCGGCAAGGCGCTGAGCCGCTCCAAAATACTGATGCTGGGCATGGCCTACAAGCCGGATATTTCCGACCCGCGCGAAAGCCCGGCGCGCGACGTGCTGGTGCTGCTCGAAAAAACGGGGGCCAAAGCCGACTATTACGACCCCTACGTGACCGAGATAGAACTTGAGGACGGGCCGCGCCGCTCAAGGAGAAACGCGCTCAAAAAGCTAAAAGATTACGACTGCGTTCTTATCATAACCCCGCATTCCTCGCTGGACTACCGTGAAATAGCGCGGAAAGCGCGGCTGGTGTTCGATACCCGCAATGCCACCAAGGGGATAAAGAGCAGGAACATCTTCCGCTTATGAGCGAGCTTAACGACCAGAAAGTACTTTGGATAAATTTCCTCAAGGCCTTCACGCGCGCGCTGGTGCAGATAAACCTGTACAAGGCGGACCACCCCCAGGTGAAACTGGCCCTTGAAGAAGGCCAGTCTCTCCTCGCGCGCATAGCGGAAAACCTGGGCGGCGGGGACTTTTCCCTTACCCTGGACGACGCCAAGCTGATGGTAAACGGGGTTCCCCTCTTCGGCGCGGACAAGCTGCCCAATTCCTTTAAAAATCTCTACGCCAAATTCCGCATACAGACCATCACTTTTTTGCCCGGCGCTTCGGGCGCGGATCTGCTGGCCTTGTGCCAGGTACAGGCTTATAAAGGAGAGGCCAAGGACTTCCTTAAAGAGCGCGGCATAGAAAAGATAACTCTTAACGAGTCCGTTTACGCCAAAGTGGACGGCGCGCAGCCTCAGGACGCAGTTGCTACAGCCCCCGCGGCTTCGGGCGCCGCCGGCCAAGCCCGGGCCGGGATGGTAGCCGGGGAGATAGCGGGCCAGGGCCTGGACACCGCCCTTTCCTCCGTGGTAAGCCGCGTCACCGGGGATCCCGCCGAGCAGAAGAGCATAATGGAGATCCTTTCCGCCAGGATAAAGGAAGAGATTGAAACGCAGGTAGGCAAAGCCCTTGAAGGCATACGCCGGGAAAAGAAGAGGGTTGAAAACGACATGGTGCGCACGGAATCGGTCATGTCCAGCATGGCCGAGGGTGTGGTCGTTGTTGACAAAGACGGCAATATCCTGATGATGAACCCCCAGGCTGAAGCCATCTCCGGCAAGATGCTGTCCGAGCTTTCCGGCAAGAAAATAGTGGACCTCTCGCAGATAGAGAACCAGGTGGTGTCGCTGGCAAAAGAGATAAGAACCGAAGATAAGGCGGATATTTCACAGGAGTTGGGAAAGTCCGGCCCGGCCGATCTGGCCGATACCATTAAAAAAGCCACGGCCCTGATACAGAACGAAGACGGCAAGATCGTGGGGTCCGTCTCCGTTCCCACCGACAGAATAAAGTTTAAACAGGTGGAACAGCTGCAGCAGGATTTTATAGCCACTATGACGCACGAGCTGCGTTCGCCGCTCACCTCCATAAAAGCCGCGCTGGAAATAATGGGCCGCGAGGCCAAGCCGGAGTATTCCTCCCGCGGGATACTCAACACCGCCATCCGCAACACGGAACGGCTTAATTCCATAATTACCGACATACTGGATTTTTCAAAACTGCAGTCCGGCAAGCTGGTTTTTCACCAGGAGAACTCAACGGCGGAGGAAATAGCCACCGAGGCCGTGGAAGCCATGAGGGCGTGGGCCAACTCTAAAAGCATAACCATGTCGGTGCTGTCCGCCCCCGGCGTACAGAAGATCTACTCCGATAAGCGGCGCACCGTGCAGGTGCTCATCAACCTTATTTCCAACGCCATTAAATTCACTCCCCAGGGCGGCAAGATAGAGGTTTCCGTGGACCCGGGCAACGAGGCGCTGGCCGGGTTCTCCTTCTTCTCGGTCAAAGACAACGGCTGCGGCATCAAGAAAGAGGACCAGGGCAAAGTTTTCGAGAAATTCGTGCAGGTGGCCTCCGGAGAAAAAGTCGGGGGCACCGGGCTGGGGCTGGCCATCACCAAGGCCATGGTGGTAATGCAGGGCGGCAGGATCACGCTGGAAAGCGAGCCCGGCCGCGGCGCCACTTTCCGCGTGGGGATGCCCGTTTACAGGGGCCAGGCGGAACAGGCTGTTTTTGAACAAACCCCGGAGATAAAAGAGAAAAAAGCCTGGTGGCAGAAGCTGTTGGGGATGTAGGGGAACGGGGGCTATTGTTATCCCCGCCATATAAATTATAAAATACCGTTTCAGCGGTTTCCTGAAGGCGCCCGTATCTCAACGGATAGAGTCCCGCCCTGCGAAGGCGGTTGTACTGGTTCGATTCCAGTCGGGCGCACCAGATTTAGCTCGCAGCCGGGGCAGGAAAATAAGGGAAGGCTACGGAACGTAAGAACAAGAAAACGCTTACCTTCGGCTGCCTTTTTTTGTTTTCTCCCGCCTCCCGTTTCCGGCATCGTCTCTAATTCAAATCATATGACCGATAAAGAACTCAAAAAAAAAGACAACAAGACCGGCCGTTACGTCTACGACAAGAAGCTGGGCAAGGTGGTGAAAGTTTCCGACGCTATCCCAGGCCTTAAAAAAGGCGGCTCTTCGGAAGGTGGAACCTGCCCCATGAACCCGGGCGGCCATACCTGCTGCGGCGGCTGCGGCTGCGGCGGCTGACCAACTCCACTTTGTATTTTCAGCGGCAGGCGGGGTTGCCCGGGGCGGCCCGTCAACCGCCGCCTGTTCGCGCGTAGGGGGAAGAATGAAACAGAAATTCCTGGAACTTAAAAAGAACATGGCCGAAGTCGCGGCCATCAACTCCGCTGCGGCCGTGCTCGGCTGGGACCAGCAGGTTTATATGCCTTCCGGCGGCGCCGAGGCCAGGGCGGCTTCGCTCTCGGCCCTCGAAGAGCTGGCCCACGGTAAATTCACCTCGGAAGAAAACGGGAAGCTGATAGCCGCTACGCACGACTGGGCGCAGGGCCAGGGGGAAGCTTCTTTTGAAGCCTCTTACCTGCGCGCCGCCAGGCGGGACTATGAAAAGGCGGTAAAACTTCCGGCCGAATTTGTGGGAGAATTCTCCCGCGCCACCTCCGCCGCCATAGACGCCTGGACCAGGGCCAGGGCCGGTTCTGATTTCAAAGCCTTCTCCCCCCACCTGCAGAAAATAATCAGCCTTAACCTGCGCAAGGCGGAACTGCTCGGCTACAAGGCCTCCCCGTACGACGCGCTGCTGGACCTCTACGAACCCGGCGCCACCAAAGCCGCGCTGGAACCGGTTTTCGGGGAACTTACCGCGGGCCTTAAGCCGCTGATAAAGGAGATCAACGCGCGCGGCGGCAGCGTCTCCAACGCCATCCTGAAAGGAGATTTCGACGAAGATACGCAGCTTGCCCTGACTAACGAGATAGTGGCCGCTCTCGGCTACGACTTCAGCCGCGGCCGCCAGGACCGGTCCACCCACCCCTTTACCACCGATTTTTCGGTGAACGACGTGCGTATCACCACCCGCACCCAGCGCGACTATCTGCCGGCCGCCATTTACGGCTCGGTGCATGAATGCGGCCACGCCCTTTACGGGCAGGGCACGCCCAAGGAATTTGATTTTACGCCGCTGGCCGGCGGGGCGTCCCTGGGTGTGCACGAATCCCAGTCCCGTTTCTGGGAGAACATAGTGGGCCGTTCGCTGCCTTTCTGCAGCTGGCTGCTGCCGCTGCTCAGGAAGCGTTTTCCCGGCAAGTTCGACAAGGTAGGCGCCGAAGAGCTTTACAGGGCGGTCAACCGCAGCGCGCCCTCCCTGATCCGCGTGGAATCCGACGAGGTAAATTATAACCTGCACATCATGCTGCGCTTTGAAACAGAGACCGCGCTGCTGGAGGGGCGCCTTAAAACAGCCGAAGCCCCGGAATTCTGGAACGCTAAAATGCGGGACTACTTCGGCATCACCCCGGCCGGCGATTCCGAAGGGATATTGCAGGATATACACTGGTCGCTCGGAGTTATAGGCTATTTCCCCACGTACACGCTGGGCAACCTCATTTCCGCCCAGATAGCGGAAAAACTGGCCACAGCTGTCCCGGGCTGGAAAGAACTGCCCGGGAAAGGCGATTTCGCCCCTATCCTTGGCTGGCTCAGGGAGAACATCCACTCCCAGGGGCGCAAATACCTGCCGGCGCAGCTGCTTGAGCGCTCACTCGGGGAGGGCGTACGCGTGGAGCCTTTCCTGCGATACATTAAAGAAAAATACTCCGCAATCTACGGGTTTTAACGCGTGACTTCCCTGGAAAAAGATATTTTCTCCCGGCATGACGCCAAGGTACTGGCGGCCCTGCGCGCCGCTACCGTAGGCATAGCCGGGGCCGGCGGCCTGGGGTCCAATATAGCCGTAACGCTCGCGCGCTCCGGCGTGGGCCGCCTTATACTGGCCGACTTCGACAAGATAGAACCCTCCAACCTGAACCGGCAGCAGTACGCCGTCAGCCAGATAGGCCTGCGCAAGGTTAACGCCCTGCGGGCCAACCTCAAGCTTATCGCCCCTTTCACCCGCTGCGTTGCCCACGACGTAAAGATAAAACCGTCCAACGTGGACGCCATATTCGGCGGCGCGGACATCCTTATAGAAGCCTTTGACAAGGCGGAAGAAAAGGGCATGCTGATAAACGCCTGGCTGCGCCTGCACGGCGACAAGCCCGTAATAGCGGCTTCCGGCCTGGCCGGCTACGGCGGCAACGCCAGGCTGCGCACGCAAAAGATGGGCAGCCTCTATATCTGCGGCGACGGGGCAAGCCAGTGCGCCCCGGGCGTAAGCCCCATGGCCCCGCGCGTGGCCATAGTAGCCAACCTTCAGGCCAATTTGGCGGTGGAACTTTTAGTAAAGCTGAAACGGAGGAATTAAATGTTCAAAACGAACGAGTATTTTGACGGCAAAGTGAAATCCATAGCCTTCACCACCGGCGCCGGCCCCGCCACCGTCGGCGTGATGGCCCCCGGCGACTACGAGTTCGGCACCGGCAAGAAGGAAATAATGACCGTGGTAAGCGGCAGGCTTACCGTAAAGCTCCCCGGAGAAGACTCCTGGAAGGACTTCAGCGGCGGCGCGACCTTTACGGTGCCTCCCAAATCCAAATTCCAGCTGAAAATAGCCGAGGACACCGCTTATCTGTGCCTCTACGTTGACTAAGCCCGCTGTTTCAGGCGATAAAAACGAACTTAAGCGTTACCGCCCCCCTGCCCCACTCGCGAGAATTTTCGCACGCCAGCGCGCAGCTCTTGCGCAGATCGGAGCAAAGTTCGGGATCCGCCTCCAGTATTGCGGCGGGGTTCCTGACCAGGATCAGGATTTTATTATTCCCGTGGAAAGTCGCCATATCGCCAAGGTAATCTATAACCGCGTCCCAGTTCCTGCCGAAGTCGCCGGGAAAACCCAAAGCCTGCGCCAGATGCGTCATTAACTCCGGCTTGGTTCTCATCAGCGCCCCCTCGAGATAAAATACGGCGAACCCCCCCGCGCGCGCGGCAGCCGACAGCGCCCCGGCCTGCTCCGGAGGCAGGTCGGCGACATCAGGCGGCTTTGGCGTATTTAAAAAATTTTCTTCCATAACCTAAAAGCTGCAACTTTCGGCCCGCCGCGCGGAAAATCCCGCAGCATAATCCTGTTCCCTGATCTTCTCGATGAAAACCATATTGAACCGCAGGATCCGGGATAAATAAAAATCACGGTCTAAACCGTGATTTTTATCATACCAAAAAGCCGGCGGTTTATTTCACTATCGCCAGCTGCACGAAGGTGGCGTAATGGTCCATCGTGTAATAGATAAGTTTCCCGCCGCCTATTATGATTCTTTCCGGGCCGCGGGCGCTAAGCACCGGGCCGGTCATATAAGTCTTACCGCCTATAACTACCGGCACCGGGCCGTCGCCGGTTACGCGGCCGGGAACCATCAGCGTATACTCTTTGTAAAAGCCTTTGGGGGCCTGGGGCATATGGCCTTCGGAGTTATTGTTGACTATCCCGTCGTGGGAATAAGGGAGCGGCCTGCAGCCGGCAATCCTGGAGAGCAGGTCCGTAATGGCGGTTACGCGGACCTGGTCGTCTATCCCGGGGGAGAAACCGGTTCCGGGCTTTAAGGCCGGGTTCGGGGTGCAAGTGTCGCTCCCGCCGCTGGCCGCCTTTAAGTCTTCGGCCACGGAAGGAGCGGCTTCGCGCACTACAGGCTGCGGGATATTTACGCTTATCGGTGAGGAGATCTGAGCCAGGGCGTCAAACGCCGGTTTTGCGGGGTCGCCGTTCGCGGCAACTCCGGGCGCTGAATAAACAAAGGAAAAACCGCCGAGAAGAACGGCGGCCGAAAGGAGCAGTTTAGACTTTAGAAGTTTTAACGGGCGCATAGGCATTTATAATCTCCAGTTATTTGGCTTTGGTTTTTGTTCCATTAATAATATACCGTCCTGCCTTTTAAAGCGCAAAGGTCAAAAGGCTCATACGGGAGTAGGTCTTTAGACCTATATAGCCCCGGGGGCTTTATAAAACATCTAGCCGCCGGAGTAGATGTGGGAGATCACCACGCGGTCTCCTTGCTTGAGCCGGTCGGTCAGCGCCACCGCCCTGCCGTTGCGCGTTATGATCACCGGGCGTTTTTTATCCAGCTTCACCAGAGGAACGAGCTCCCCGGCCGTAACGGGCCCGGGGAGCTCTATCTGTTTCTCGCTGAAGCCCGCGTCGTAGATGAGCGGGCCTATCAACTTCACCGTAATTTTCATCAGCTCAGTTTGGCATACTTCTCCACAGCCGCGGCTTCGGCCCGCAGGCCGAGCTTCGCCAGCAGGTCCTTCGTCGGGATGCCGCGCCGGTCATAGCCGCGCTGGTCGTAATAATGCTGCAGCAGGGAGTCGTACTTGTCGTAGTCCAGCACCACGCCCTTCTGCGGGCCCTCGGTGTCGGCGTTGGCCTTGTCGAACCAGACCGCCGGCGGGTAATCGTCCTTGCGGGTGGCGTTGGGGAACTCGCGCAGGTAGTGCAGCTTGATCAGGGCGTAGCCGCGGTCGGCAGCTTTCCAGAAATCCTCCAGGGTCCAGTTGAGGCCGGTAGCGGCGTTGAAGAACTTGGGATAGTTCTCCAGGCTGTAGCCCACTTCCACCCACGGGAAGCGGCAGGCCACCAGCAGTTCGAACAGGCCGCCGCGGATGCGCTGCAGCTCTATCACCTTGGCCGCCTTCTCGGGGCCGTAGGATTCTCGCTTGCTGCTCTTCAGCTCGAAGGTGATGATCCAGGCCTCGCGGTGGTGGCCGCCTATGGCCGCCACGCCGTTGGCCAGCGCCTGGCCGGGGATGGACTTGCAGTTATAGGCCGCCACTTCCAGGCCTTTCACCTGCATGGCGTAGTCCAGCGAATTTTTGCCCCAGGATTTCGCCATGCGCACCGTCCCGTCGGCCAGCAGGTTTCCCACCGCGCCCTCGCGCCGCGCTATCTGCCCAAGCAGGGACTTGCCTTTCTCGGCGTCGCCGAATTTGAAATCGCCCGCGGCCGCGCCGCGCTCTATAGCGTCGGCGTAGAAGCCCAGCACGGAGCCGGCCGAGATAGTATCCAGGCCGTAATCGTCGCACAGGTAGTTCAGCGACCCTACCTGCTTAAGGTCGAACACGTTTATATTCGGGCCCAGCATGCCGATGTTCTCATAGTCCAGCTCGGACTCATGGCCTTCCTTGTCGTGTATGGTGATGCCGCAGTGCATAGTGCAGTTGGGGCAGCCGTAGGTGGCGATGCGGGCGTCGTTAAGGCGCTCTCCGTCAACTTTGAAAGCCTCGGGGTGGGTGGTCTTGCGCATGTTCTGCACCGGCAGGCCGTTGACCTCGTTGCACCAGGCCAGCACCGCGTCGGTGCTCTGCCGGGACCAGCCGCTCTTCTGATCCAGTTCGCGCGCCTTCTTAAGGCCTTCTATACCGATCAGTTTCATTTCCCCGGCGTTAGCCTGGGGGATGGCCTTTGTCCCCTTCACCACTATCGCCTTGAGCAGTTTGGAGCCCATCACGGCGCCTATGCCGGGCCTGCCGCCGGCGCGGCCCTCCATGCTGCGTATCACGGCATAGAGCACTTTATTCTCTCCGGCCGGGCCGATATTCAGCACGCCGGTGCTCCTGGGATATTTAGCGTAGATCCATTCGTTGGTGGCGTAAGTGCCTTTGCCCCAGACTTCTTCGGCGCTGTGAAATTTCACTTTATCGTCTTCAATATAGAGCATGACGGGCTTATCGGCCATGCCTTCCACTATAAGGGCGTCGTAGCCGGCTTTACGCAATTGGCTTGAAACGTGCGTCCCGAGGTTGCCGTCGCCGTAAAAGCCGGTAAGGGGGGACTTGGCCGCCACCACGGCCTTACCGGTGTTGGGGGCGGGAATACCCGAGATGGGGCCGAGGGCTACTACCAGTTTATTTTCGGGGCCGAGCGGGTCTATGCCGGGCCTGAGTTCGTCAAAAAGTATCTTGGCGGCGAAGCCGCGCCCGCCCACCCACTTCTGAGCGAATTCTTCGGTAAAGGATTCTTTCTTCCAGGTCTTGTCGGTGAGGTTTACTCTGAGTATGTAGCCGGTCCAGCCTTTCATTGCGCCTCCTGTGCCTGCATATTGTCAACCAGTTAAATTTTACTTAATTTACCGTAAAGCCAAGACTGGTTACCGTTATTTTTTAACCTTAAGACTTTCCAATTGCCCCGGTAAATCCGGCCAGGCCAACCGGAATTTCTAAACGGCAGGTTTAAGGAAAAGACTTTCCCCGTGACTGCCGGCCTCGGTGGAAAGAGCCAGCCTGTAAGTTTCGGAACGGAGAATTATACTGAAAGCCCCCGCCTGCGGCTTGCTTCTTTCCAAAATATCCATACCGCCCAGCGCTTTAAGCCGCGCCACCACCATATTGCCGGTCTTCCGGTTAAACCGGGAAAATTCCTCTAACGCGTCAGCCGGGCCCGCGCTGACCAGGTAGACCGCCCCTTTAGCTTCGATGCGCGCTTCGGAGTTCTTTTCAGCGGCCAGGTACTGCAGCAGTTTGCCTGTAAGATATTTCACGTACGGCTCGTTCATCTCGTTCTGCACGCTTTTCGCGCCCGTCCTAAGGCGGTTAAGCGCGCTTTCCTCTAAAGCCGCGCCTTCCGTGCCGGGGATTTTCTGGGAGTCGGTCCCATACTCCGCCCCCAGTTTATAAAGAACCGAAATATTGGAAGGCTCGGTAATGCCGAAATCGAAGTCAGCGCCCAGGAGGTTGTGTATCATCTCGTGCAGTTCAAAATTGAACGGGTGGCCGGTAGCTACAAGCGTGGCCCCGCCAGGAGCGTTAACCGCCGCTATATTGTTATGCACCGCGAATTTTTCAGGCAGCACGTCCGGTTTAAGGTCGTCCGGGTTTATAACCGGCAAGTACGGGTGCTTTGAAAAGCCGGCGATAAGGCGCGCCACGCGCGCGGAGGTTATCCCCAGTATGCCGGCCAACTGGTAGACGTCTCCGGGGTGCAGCGCCATTACGGCTTTGGCGCCGGCGCCGTCCAGTTTGAAGCCGTCTATTACGCTTATTTTGAAGTCGGAAAAATTGCAGGGCCCGCCGCCGGCGCCAGGCAGGCAGCGCAGGACCCGCGGCGGCAGGGCTGCGCCGGGAACGACGGCTCTTTTAACCGCATAGCGCCGCGCGACCGCCAGCAGCGCTTCTTTATCAAAAGGTTTTGTAATGTAATCCACACCGCCCGCGGCCAGGGCGCTTATCTTGTTCTGGGGCTGGTTCAGCGCGGATAAGAAGACAACCGGTATTTTCGAGGTTTGGAGATTCTGCTGGAGAGCCTTGCAGACCGCGTAGCCGTCCATCCCCGGCAGCATGATATCCAGCAGTACCAGTTCCGGCTCCAGTTTTTTCGCTATGGCAAGGCCCAAGGCGGGGGTTATGGCTGAATAAACCAAAAAGCCCGACTTTGTGAGTATCGTCACCAGGTTATCTATTATATCCTTGTTATCGTCGATGCAAAGGATTTTGATTGGGTCAGGATTCATTTCAATTTTCCCGCGTGCCCCGGCTCCGGCCGCGTGTTTTGGCACGCGGTTTACCGTAATTGTACAAAATGTGGAATAGTACGGGAGGCGCCCCCCGCAAGAGATGGCCGGGATTCCCGGTTTGTCAACGGAAGTTTTAATGTCCGCCGCCCTTGAGCATTTCAAGAGAGTGCGGTATCAGCTCGATTATCGCTTCCAGCGACTCTTTTACCGCTTTGGGGCTGCCTGGCAGATTTATGATGATAGTGCTGCCGCGTATGCCGGCTATGCCGCGCGACAGGGCGGCTTTTTTGGTTTTTTTAAGGCCTTCGGCGCGCATCAGCTCAGGCAGGCCGGGGATAGGCCTTTCTATTACCTGGGCGGTGGCTTCTGGGGTTACGTCGCGGAAACTGAAGCCGGTGCCGCCGGTGGTTATGACGACGTTCACTTTGAGGGTGTCGCAGTAATGGACGAGTTTTTCTTTAATGGCGGGGATCTCGTCGGGGACTATGTCGCGGGCGACCGTGACGCCTCTGATGGCCTTTACGAGTTCGGAGACGAGTTTGCCGCTTACGTCTTCGGCTTCGCCTTTGGCGCAACGGTCGCTGGCGGTGAGAACGGCGAAATTTATTATATCTGGCATCGCGGGGTTAATCCTTTAATCTCACTATTTCGTCGCCTACAGCTATTTGGCCGCCTTCAAGCACTTCGCCGAAAATGCCTTCGCGGGGCATTATGCAGTCGCCTACCTGGCGGTAGATGGCGCAGTGTGCATGGCATTCTTTGCCTATTTTGGAGATCTGGAGGACGGCGGTTTCGCCTAAGCGGAGCTTGTCGCCGAGTTTTAGGGCGGCGAGGTCTATGCCTTCGGTGGTAATGTTCTCGGCGTAGATGCCGGGGCGTATTTTTACGGTAGCATTCCTGGTTTTAGCGGTTTCTATCTGGCCGCGGACGCTTTCCATGGGGAGCAGGCTGACCTGGCGGAGTTCGGTGCCTGCGTGGGCGTCGCCTTTTATGCCGTGGTGTTTTACGAGGACGGCTTTTTGAGTCTGCTCTTTAGGTACGCCTTTGGCGGCGCTGAAGTTTATTGAGAAGATTTTACCCATAGTTTTTAAGGACCGCGAGATGCCCAGTCGGGTGTGGCCGGGGTAACACCCTGCTCACCCGGGAAGAGGGAACCCTTGCGTCGGTTCCCCCCGCCTTACTTTGCTGGCGGGGCCCCCTTCCGCAACGGGTGATCAGGG
>JAVHRY010000054.1:0-15077 GCA_036171915.1 Elusimicrobiales bacterium
GCCAGCACCATGAACAGGTCCGGCAGCTTGTAGGTGGTGTCGGAAATGGTGACCTGGCGCTCCTGCATGCCTTCCAGCAGCGCGCTCTGCACTTTTGCCGGCGCGCGGTTTATTTCGTCGGCGAGGATGATATTGGAGAAGATGGGGCCCTTGCGCACGGCGAAGGTGCTTTCCTTGGGGTTGAAGATCAGCGTGCCCACGATGTCGGCGGGGAGCAGGTCGGGAGTGAACTGGATGCGCTGAAACCCGGCCGAGATGGCGGCAGCCAGCGTTTTTACCGTAAGGGTTTTTGCCAGGCCCGGCACGCCTTCCACCAGCACGTGGCCGTTGGCGATAAGGCCCACCAGCAGGCCGTTTATAAGGTCCTCCTGCCCTACTACTACTTTAGCCATTTCCTTCTTCAGGTCGACGAGGAAAAGCGCGTCCTGCCCTATCTTCTGGTTCAGTTTTGATATTTCCGAGTCCATATGGTGCTCCTTGGATGCCTGGGAAGCGTCTTGCTAGACGCCGGTCAGCTACAGGAATTTTATTTTATTTTTTTTAAAAAAATCAAGCTGCCGGTCCCGGAGGGAGGCGGAGAACAGGGAAGTTAACGTTTCTTGCCCGCCGCCTACTCAATGCGGAACATGGGCTTGGCCTGTATTTCGCGCAGCTGCTGCTCCTTGTGCGCTTCTATCTCCTGGCGTATGTGGTTCACCGCCTCCAGGGATTTAAGGCGGATCTCCTCGTCGTAATCCTCAAGCGCCATGCTGAGGGCGGGGATGGCCTCTTTGCTTGAAAAGGTGCCTATGACCTCCACCGCGTGCAGCCGGGTGTCCCTGTCGTAATCCTTGAGCACTTCGGTCAGAAGCGCCAGGCTCATCTTGCTCTTGTCTTTCCCGAGCATATCTACAAGCAGGCGTTTGGTAGCGGGTTCCGTTTCCTCGTTGAACATCCGCTTTATCACGCCCGGAGCGCTCTCGTCCTGCAGCTGCCAGAGCAGCTCCGCGGCGGCGAAGCGCACTTTTTCGTTGGAGTCCCGGGTAAGGGAGCGCAGCGTCTTTATGGTCTCGAGCGAAAATTTCATAACGTAAGCCTTTTCGGGTTTTGCGGGCAGCGCCGGTTCCGGCATGGTGGCGATCTGCTCCTGTGTGCTTCTCATGAGCAGTTCTTTCTGTTTTTGTTCGTTCTTGTGCTGGTTTACGAGGTAATACACCCCGGCGATGAAAATAAGGAGCATGAGGAACCATTTCATAGTTTGATCCTTGTAAACTTCAGGCTGAGGTTTTTCCCCGCAAGCTGCGCGGTGGCTATTTCCGGGTCGGCCATCTTTTTCCAGCCGGGTGCGGCGTCGGCGGGCTCGCTTGAAAAAACTACGCGGTTTTTCCCCCTGCGCCAGGCGATGCGGCCGAACTCCCAGCCCGGGGTGAGCAGGGCGGTTTTTTCGCCGCTGGCGGCCTGCTTCGCCCCGCCGTAGTGGCAGAGCACGGTAAGCGAGTCTTTTGAGGCCAGGAAAATATTCAGGCCGCGGTAAGGCGCCTTTAGGCCGGGGTATTTGTCCCGGCAGGAAATCCAGACGGTACGGATCTCGTCAAGGGCCATCTCCAGAGCCTTTTCCGGAGAACCGTAGACCGCGAGCATTTTCATTACCTGCCAGAACAGCACTTCCGAATCGTTGACGCCTTTTACCTTTGCGGCGTATTTGCCGAGCACGCTGCGTATTTCGTCCTTTATAAAAAGCGTGCCGTTATGGGCGAACAGAAAACCTTCCCCGCAGAAGGGCTGGGTGTTCGCCCTGCTTATAAGCAGGGCCTTGGACAGTTTTGACGGGTTGGAGGCTTCACGCAAATGCGCCAGCGTTACGCGGGAACACACGGCGCCGGCCGCCGCCGCGAACTTTTTACCCTCAAGACGCGCCGGGCGCGGGCTTTTTATTACAAAAGGAGCTGCGTCTTTAAACCCGGCTATGCCCCAGCCGTCGTCCTGGTATCTTCCGGGTACGGCGGCCTGCGCCAGCAGGGACCTGTTGCCGGCGCAAAGGAGCCCGGGGTTTGCCCCGGGCGTGGACGAGAGAACTGCCGTAATCCTGCACATTACTGATATTTAAACAATTTTGAGGCCGGCGTTCAACCTCGCGTTCCCAACCGGCCGCCGCCGGAGAAAAAATATTTAAGCATGGGCGCTTTATTATGGAAAAAAGCTCCGACAAGTTGATATAATAAACTGCAGGTAAAAGGCGGCTATACTATGGAAAACGAAAATTTTGAGTTTAAACCAGGGGCCCTGCCCGGTTTTGAGGCGCAGCCTGAGGAAGCGGCCCGGCAGGGAGTCCCGGACGACGCCCCGCAGCCTGCCGGTTTTAACGAAAGGTTCCTGGCTTACGTTATAGACGCTTGCCCTTTTGTGGCCGGCATGCACCTTTCGCTCGGGGCGGCAATTCGCGCCGGCGTTATTTCCTATACCCCCGCCAACGAGTGGAAATGGAAACTGATCTGGATAGCCTTCTACGTGGTTTATGAAACCATTTTCACCAGCGGCGGCAGGGCTACCCTGGGGAAGTTTATAATGGGGATCCGTGTGCGCGCTGTTAACGGCGGCGATCTTTCCTGGGGCAGGTCCCTGGCGCGGGCGCTGTCTTATTTTGTCAGTTCAGCAACGCTGGATCTAGGCTACCTGCTGGCGCTGACTCCTAAAAAGCGTGCCCTGCACGATTATATCTCCGGCAGCCGGGTCGTAAGCGTCCGGGAGCGCGGCGATGTGGCCTCCGGGCTGGTGCTGGCCCTGTCTTGGGGGCTGCTTGCCATCTTTATAGGGTCCTGGATCAACCAAAGCTTCCTGAAAATAACTCCGTATGAGAAGAAGCAGATAGTAGAGGCTCACCGCACCATTACCAAACTGGCCAAGCTGGAGGAGCTTTATTTTCGGCAGGAAGGTCATTATACCAACGACCTTAAGCATCTGGCGGATTTGACCGGGAACGTTAACGCAGTACGGGCGGAACTCTTTAAAACACTGGAGCCAGGAACGCTGGCTATCGCCTCCAACGGCGATAAATACCTTATTACGGCCCAGGCCAAGAACTGGCGTAAGACAGAGGTGCAGGTGGCTTCCCGCGAGCCGGCTTCAAAGCCGGCGGCCGCGCCCTGAAAAGTCAGGTTGATTCGCGGCCGCCGCCTTATCCTTCCGGCCTATTCCCCCTTGTGCTTTTCGGAGCCGTTCTGGCAGTCCATGCAGTAGCGGGCTGACGGCAGGGCTTTTATGCGTTTTTTGCTTATCGTGCTCTTGCAGTGTTCGCATAGCCCGTAGGTGCCCTTTTCTATTTTCCGGAGGGCCGAATCTATATCCCGCAACATCTTGCGCTCGTTGTCGGAGAGCTCAAAAAGTATCTCTTTGTCCAGGCTCTGCGTGGCCTGGTCTATGGTATCGCCCACATCGGCGTCGGGCATATCCAGATTCTTCTTGTCTTCCACGTTCTTGGAAATATCCTTTTTCATCTCCAGGAGCGAAGCCGAGATCGCTGCCAGTTCTTTCTTCGAGAGAGTTTCGTTGCCGGCTGCTTTGTTGTTAAGGCGCAGTTTGGCCGGCGCCGCCTTCTTTGCCGTCTTTGTCGTTTTAGTCGCTTTTTTCATGCTATTTCTCCTGGGTTAGTGCTGTGAAGTGCTGAAAAACATCGGGTGCGCCGCGGTAATTACGGCTTTTGACTCTTTTATGCGGTTGCGGTAATATTTGGGTAAAATAAAAGCTCCCGTTATGGTGAGGCCGTCGGAATACTTAAGAGGACGCTTGAGTTTCCGGGCCGCGGCCCTGTCCAGGGCCGGGGCTTTCAGCGCGGCCGGCGCCAGCGCCGGAGTGTCCGTGCAGTAAAGGAAAGTCCAGGGCATATCATAAGAAGGGATAAAAGCCGTATAGCTGCCGACAAAACGGAAGAGGCGCCGGAGGGTGTTGAAAATAGCCGGGTGCAGGTCGAACTGCAGCGGGGTGCCGGGGCCCGCCTGTATGGAAAAGATCCCTCCCGTGGCCAGCACACGTTTCATGCGCCGGAAAAACTCCAGCGTGTAGAGGGCGGCGGCCGGGCCGCCCGCTATGGGGCTTGGGAGGTCGGAGTAGATAAGGTCAAATTTAAGCGCCGTGTTCTCCACGCATTTCCCGGCGTCCTGGACCAGCAGCGCCAGGCGCGGGTCGTAAAAAGAGCCGCAATGCCAGGTGCCGAGGTGCTCGCGCGCGAAGCGCAGGATGTTATAGTCAATGTCGGCCATGACGACTTGCTCAATGCCCCGGTCGTTAAGAAGCTCCCTGGCCGTAGCCCCCTCGCCGCCGCCCAGTATGAGCGCCCGGCGCGCCCCGGGGTGTGCCAGCAGGGCGGGGGCCACCAGGGACTCGTGGTAAAAAGCTTCGTCATACTGGCTGGACTGGGTTTCCCCGTCTATGACCAGCACTTTCCCGAAGGTGTGGGTCTGGGCCAGGGCGGCCTTCTGGAAGGCCGTGGAGGAGGTTGCCAGCACCTTGTCTGTCCTGTGGGCGTGCAGTTCCCCCGGCGTGAAAAATTCCACGAACCAGTTCCCGGCGGGCAGGACGCTCCTGGAGTTCTTTATCCAGTTAAATTCGGTCTTCTTTTTCATTTCGGCAGCAGGCCTCGTTCGATCTTCATAACGCTGAAATGTGAGGCTTTAAATATTTTTTTTACGGTCTTAAAGGCTTCCCAGGGCCTGGTCTTCTCCCCGCAGGTAAACAGGTCTACCGAGGCATAGCAATGTTCTGGCCAGGTGTGAATGGCAAAATGTGATTCGGCTATCACCACGACTCCCGACACCCCATACGGCTTAAAATTATGAAAAATGGAATCTATTATGGTGGCGTCGGCCGCCGCCGCCGCCTTCAGCATGGCGTCCTGTACGTAAGTTACCGAAGATAAAGAGGCCGCGTTGCAGCCATAAAGTTCCAGTATAAGATGATGTCCCAGCGCTTTCATTAAAGTAATTCCAGCCGCGTTATATCCCCGCCGTTCTTGACGGCGGTCTAACAATCTATATTATTTGCCGGGGGGTGTCAAATAAGCGCGGGCGGGCGGGTGGCGCCGGGGGGCCGCTTATTTAAAGGAAATGCCCTTCATCTTGGTAAAGATGGTGCGGTCGCGGCGCTCAAACACCGGGCTGCGGAAAGGGAAATCAAAAGTAAGCGAGATGCGGTGGGTAGAGCCCAGCTCGCCCATGGGCACAAAAGCGTAGTCAAGCGAGAAGAAGTGCAGCGCCGCCCCAAGGCCGACCGAGAAGCCCCCCAGCCCGTCGCTCATCTGCTGCAGATTCAGGCCCGCGCGCACGCAAAGGCGCGTCAGCTCGTTGGGGGTAGTCGCAAGCTCCGTCCCTAACAGCACGTTAGGCTTGTTCTGTTTGGGGAACACCACGTCCGCAGCCAGGAGCATGTTCCGGAAAGGATTGACGGAGGCGGCCAGTTTAAAAGTAAGCGGCAGCGGGTTGGATTCCGTGTCATAGCGCAGCCCCCCGCCCATGTTGGTGGCGGTTACCGCCAGGCGGTAGGGGATATCGGAAAAATTATAGGTCATTACCCCGACGTCCGCGGCGTAGCTGTGCGCTGAGTCCACTATCTGCGATTTTATATACTTGGCCGAAACGCCTATGGAGACGTCCATATCCTTGTCGGAAAGTTCAAGTACGGCCTTGCTGTAGGACAGCGTAAGAACCTCGTCGCGCGGGGTAAAACTGCCGGTGCCGAGCGAGTCTCCGGAGATATCAGTGTGCGTTATAGAGCCGATGTCGGTGAGGAGCACCGAGCCGGCTATGACGGAATCGTAAGACAGCCTGTGGGCGTAGGCTGCGTACTGGTAGTTTATCTCGTCAAGGTATTGCGCGCGCATGAACACCGCGGAAAGTTTGGGGATCTGCACCAGGCCCGCCGGGTTCCAGTAAACCGCCGAAGCTTCGTCGCTGATGGCGGAATAAGCGCCGCCCATGGCCGCCGCCCTGGCCCCTACTGGCAGGTTCAAAAAATCGGCAGTGGTCGTGCCGGCCGCGTTCGCCGAAAAATATCTCGGGTCTCCGCTGCTGCCCGCGTTAAGGGAGGACGCGGCTGCGGCAAGCCACGCCGCCGAGGCCAGTACGGTAAGGACCGTTTTTGTGGCGTGTTTCCGTTTCATGGCTTACCTTTCTACCGCCAATTTCAGCACTTTCTTGCCGGCGCTGGAATCTATGACCGCCAGGTAAACTCCGCTGGCCGCCAGTTTCCCGGAGCTGTTGAGCCCCTTCCAGATAACCATGCCGTACGGGCCGGCCGTGCCTTCCCAGATCTTGATCCCGGAGAGGGTGTAGATCCTCACCTTGGCGTAGGCCGGCATGCGGTCTATGGTAATGTAGCCGTTGCCGCGGTTCGTGTATAAAGGGTTGGGGTACACTTTAACTTCGCTCAGGTCCGTAGCCGCGGTCCTCAACATAAGCTGGAACACGCTGAAGTGGTTGAGGGTGGCCGTAATAGTGCCGGGCCCCGAGTTTATCTTCGTGTCCAGCGGCAGGCACAGGCCTGATTTAGTGTTATAGCGCGCTATTACAAGCTGTGGGAGATCCACGCCGGGAATCGTCACAAAATCCTCAGGCTTAACGGTCAGCGTCAAGGCAACCGGTTCCTGCGGCTGGGCGCCATCCTCGCTGTAAATGGCTATTTCCACCGTCTGGCCCGCAACGTGGTAGTTGCCGCAGTCATTGGTTATTGAAGAGGAGATAGCTATGCCGGTAGCCTTGGCGAAAGAGCCGGGCGGGATGGACAGCGTTACTTCGCGGTTGTCGGGCAGGAAACCGTGGATGGTGACGAGCTTTGACGGGTCGCTGGTGCCGCCTATGGAGCCTGGGGGCGCTCCGCCGGCGCCGGCCAGGGTGTAGGCCAGGGGTACTGCCGGTATGCGGGAGGTCTCGTAGCCCAAACCGTTGGGGGCCGTGGGGTCATAGTTGCGGGCCGCCACGTCAAAGTAATAGGAAGTGGCGGTCAACAGGCCGTTTATAGAAACCGAGGTGGAGGTATAAAGATCGGAGAAGGGGACGTAGGTAGTTATGGCCAGGGAGAAATTATCCGTTGAGCCACGCACTTCGTAAATGGTCAGGTTTGAGTTGTCGTTGGCATCCCAGGTCAGCGTAACTCCGGACATGGATATTGTGGACGGAGTGACATTAGCCGGCACGCGGGCGCGGGTGCATTTTTCACCCAGGTCAACAGTGGCGGAGACTATGCCGTCGCCGTTGACGGCGTTAGTGTGCACAAAATAACAATCGTTAGCCTTCAAGCCGGCGAAGTTTATCTTGTTGTAGCCCGGCTTGGTGGTAAACTCGGTAAACTTCGTGAACAGGCTGAAAGAGGAGATCTGCACATTGTAAATAGTGCTGGTGGAGTTCCCGTTGGCTATCCAATTCGCCGTAAAGCTGCCGGTGCTGACGTCCGAAAAAGCATTGGGGACTCCCGGCAGGGGCGGTATGGTGAGGGTGTAGACCTGCACGGAATCAGCGCGCGGGCCTTTTACCGGGCCGTTTACGGGGTCGTTCTTTACGGCGTTAACGCCTACCTTATAAGGAAGGTTGGCCGCCAGGCCCTGGCTCTGCGTCGTGTAATTATACGTGGTAGAGGAAATAAAGGGCGGAGCTGTGGTACTCATAGCTATGTCGTAAATCTCATAAAAATCCGCGCCTTCCGAAGGGTCCCAGGACCAGCGTATTGAAGCGCTGCTCAGCGCCGTGCCGGTGAGGTTGTTGACGCTGGCCACCGTTATTGTGGAGGCGATGTTGGAGAAAGGCGTTGTGATCCCGCTCCCGTTTATGGCCCTCACCCTGAAGTAATACATGTGGTTGGGGGAGAGCTGGTTTACTTCCGTAAAAGTACTGATAAAGTTCACGCTGAACGGCACCGGGGTGGAAATAGTTAAAGGGTCGGCGAAGCTGCTGTCCACGGCCAGGGATAGTTCGTAAGTCGTGCCCAGCGCGTTGCCGTTAGTCCCCCAGGTAAGGGCGGCCGTTTCAAAACTAGCCATCGTTATGGTAAGGGCGGTAGGGGAGGATGCCAGCGTGTAGTAGGTGGCGGATTCGGCCAGCGGCCCTACGCCGCATAAATTATAGGCGCCCACTTTTACGGAGGCCGCCGTGTTAGGCGAGAGGCTGGTCTGGGTGTAAGCGGCGGGTGATATAAAAGCGGCCGTAGTTATGAACAGGCTGTTGCTTGACGCATACAGGTTGTAGCCGTCGGCGGCGCCCACCGTGCCCTGGTTCCAATTCCAGGTTATTGAACTGGTGCCCATCACGTTGCCGAGCGGAGCGGAGGGGGTGCCGGTGGGCCTGGGTATGGTGACCTGCACCATGAAGCCGTCCGAAAACTGGCCGTTCGCGGCCACGTGCATCTGGTACCAGCCGTGCGGCATTTCGCCCGGATTGGAAGGCGTTATGATCGTAATGGAGGACAGGGTGGTTTCCCAGTTGGTGTTGGGGCTCCCGTAAAGGGTATAGAGACTGGTGGTCAGGTCCGTGAGAAAGCCGCTCGGGTTGTCTATCTGCTGGATATAAACGCGCGGGTTGCTGAAAGAAGAGTTCCCGGGGCCGCCTCCTCCGGAAGCTTCGCTTATCCCGTGGAAATTGGTAGCGTCGCTTGTCAGTGTAACGCGGCCTCCGGTGTCAAAGAACAGGGTGCCGGTGGAGATAGTAGGCTGGCGCTGTACGGCCGCCGTCAGGCCCCGCGCGTCCGCGTTGAAGGTAAAATGAATAACGTCGGTAGTGTTGAGATACTTGCTCCCGGTATAGCCGCCGATGTTTATAAGGTCCCCGTTAGCGGTGAGGACCGTGGTGTGGCTGGTGCGTTTTTGCATCGTCCCCTGCGACTGCCAGGTGCTGAAATCAACGTCAAAGCCTTCGGAGAAACCCCTCGCTACGCTGGGCCCTTCTCCTCCGGAAACAAGTATTTCTCCGTTAGGCAGCAAGGTGCTGGTGTGGTTGGCCCGGCCTGTCAGCATATCGTTGCCCAGGCCGGCCCCAGGGAAATTTGCGGTGTACACCCAGCCTGTCCCGTCAAAGATCTCGGCTGTCTTTAAAACCTGCAGGCCGTTAGTGCCGCCGGTAACTAAAACCCTGTTGTCTTTAAGCAGGTTGGCCGAGTGGGCGTACCTGCCCATAATGAGGTTGGCGGGCGCGGGGTTCCACTGCCGGGTAAGGGGATCGTATATCTCGACAGTATTTACGGCCCCGAACGCGGCGATACCGCCGGTCACCATCACCTGGCCGCTTTTAAGCAGGGTGGCGGTATGCTGCGCCCTCGCGGTCCCCATAAGGTCGGTTACCGTCTGCCACTTGGCCGCGGTGGTAATATAAATTTCCGAGGTGTTGGAGTAGGCGGTTCCGGAGCTGCCGGCTACCAGCAGCACATCGCCGTCTGGCAGCAGGGTGGCGGTATGGTTCATGCGGGCTTCGCTCATGGGCGAAGTAAGAACGAACCTCTGTGTGTCGGGATAGTATATTTCCGCAGTGTTTATAGATGCTGTAGAGGCCCCCGTGGTGCCCCCGGTCATAAGAACGTTGCCGTTAGGCAGCAACGTGGCCGTGTGCGCGGCCCTTGGGGAGATCATGTCCCCCGTATAAACCCACTTGCCGTCAAGCAGGCGTTCGCAGGATGTTAGTGTGCGCGCGCCGTCCGAACCGCCGCAGGTAAGTATGCTCCCGTCCGGCAGCAGCGTGCTGGTGTGCGCGGCCCGCTTGTCGTTAAGCGCGGGGCCGTCGGCCCACAGCGTGTTCTGAAAAATGTGTACCGTCCCGCTCTTTATCGGGTCAAATCTCCTGAGGCCCCTTAAACAGTAGGTGTTGGTGCTTGCCTCGCAATTACGCCCGCCGATATCCAGCCTGTCGGCGGCCGGGGTGAGGATGCTGCTGTGGTCAAATTTAGGGGTGGATATTGAGCCCTCGCCGTCAAAGTCAATGGTTACATTTTTGTCGAAATCCCAGGAACTTTTTGCCGGGTCGTAACCCAGGTCATCCGAAAAAATCATTTCCCTTATTACCACGGTTGAGACGTCCGCGCTTAAAGAAATAACGGTGTCTTTTGTTGCAATTATTGATGCTGAATCGCCGGTGCATTCTAAATTCAGCGCCAGGGACTGCGCTAAATTCGGGGCCGCGTTAAGCCCGGTGATCAAATTGTAGTCCGTGGTATTCGATATTACTCCGCCTACCTGGGTAAACACCACGTTATTGGCCGTTACCTTGCCGCCAGATACCGTTCCGGTGATAAAATTTGAAATCGCGGTGCTGAAATTTACACTATACCGCCCTTTGGAGTCTATTACCTGGCCGCCGGTAATATACGCAAAACATGTCATGAGCGCGCCTTCGTATATATCGGGCACATTCATCTTTAAATTATTGAGCGTCATGCCGGACGTGGCCAGCAGGTCGGCGTTGTCACCCATAGCAAGTGGGCTGGCAAAATCAAGGGCTGAAACGGAAATATGCGCCCCGGAAGCCGTAGCGGTAAAATCAGGGTAGACTACGGTCCCGCCGCTGCCAAGTGTCGGCGCCGGGAGGTTTATGATATCTTTAAGTAAGCCGCCGTCCCCGGTTGACAGGCTTTTCCTAATGGGAAAGGCGTCCAATGTGGCCGTAGTGCGTCCTAAAAAAAATGCGGCGCCCCCTATTTTAAGGCTGGGGTCCTTAGGGTCCTTCGGGAGGGAAAAATATATGTTGCCGTTTACTATACGGCCGGAAACTTTACGGGACAGCGGAACCTGCATTTGCAGTTCCATCGAACCCCCTGTTATTGTGGCAACGCCGTATGTGCCCGAGGGTATCAGGCTAAGATTTATACTATGGCCTTCCGGCACATTAGCCGAGCCGGGGATATATGAAACCGGGATATTGCCATAGCCTCCGGTCAGGTGCAATTGCGAATCCGGGCTTAGTACGGCGGCCTGGCTGCTGTTCCTGTAAGGCATTACGTCATAATCCGAACCGGAAAGGGGAACGCGCGCGCCGTACGGGTCGAACATTTCAACGCTCTCCAGGTAACCTTTTGTCCCTTGGTTCTGCGCTACCTGTGAGGCCTTGAAATCGTGCGAAAACTGGTCGTCTTGGTCTAAACCGTTAAAGCCGCCGGCAATAAGGACATTGCCATTATTAAGTACAGTTGAAGTGTGTCTGATTCTTCCTTCTAACAAGCCGGCGCCCGGTCTCCACGCATTAGCTTCCGGCACGAAAAGCTCATTGGTGGGGAGATATACAAAGCCGCTGTTGTAGGCCAGTCCGCCCGAGGCGAAGACATTCCCATTAGACAGCAGGCTGGCCGTATGTCCCATGCGCGGGCTGGTCATCGGGGGGATGGCACCGGAAAAGGTGTCCAGCAGCGGGTTAAAAAGTTCGCAGGAGTTGGTTATGCCGTCGGCTGCGGTCGGGTCGGCGTTGGTCTGGCCGCCACAGATCAGCACTTTCCCGGCGTTGGAACCTTTGCTGAGCAGTGTTGCGGTGTGCGCCCCCCTGGCGGAGGTCATAATTCCCCCCAAGTTTGTCCAGAGGTGGCTGCTTGTATTGTAGACTTCGGCGCTTTGCAGGGGCGCGCCGCCGCTAAAGCCGCCAGCCACCAGCACCCTGCCATCGGACATTAAAGTAGCCGTATGTGATGAGCGGGCGGTCGCCAAGTTCCCGCCGGAGCCCCAGGCCGCCGCGGACGTGAAATAGATCTCCACGGAGGTTGTCGGGGTATTGGGATCCGCCGACACCCCGCCGGTTACCATGAAATCGCCGTTGGGCAGCAGGACTGCAGCCTGGCTGTGCCTGGCCCCGTTTAAAGCGGCCGCGTCCGGCAGAAGGAAAGCCAGCGCGAGGAAAACTAAGGGCAGAACTTTTCTAAAATTCATAAGCGACCATGGATAGTCTAGCAAAAGCCTGTTACAACTTTGTTGCGGCTGAATAAAACAACTTAATTTACGGTTACCAGCGAGTCGCCCGTAGGCGCTTTGGGTTTGCCCGCGTCAAGTTTCTTTTTGCCGTCAACGGTGAAGTGGTAGGGATAGGTGCCGGGCAGGATGTATATGTCGGTTTTCCAAACGTCTTTTTTCTTGGTCATTTTTACGTCTTTCCAGGATGTGAAACTGCCGGCCAGCAGCACGGACCTGGCTTTGGCGTCTTTGTATTCAAAAGCGATCTTGACGGCCTTGATCTTTTCCGGTTCCGCCGGCGTGGGAACGGCGGCCTTGGCGGTTTCCGGCTTCGGCTGAAGCGCGGGTTGTTCAGGCTGGCCGGCCTCTTCCCCCACTTCGGCTTGGGAGGCGGCGGGCGGGGGTACAGGGTGAACCTCTATCTTGTCGCCCGAATAATGCAGCGAAACTCGTTCATAAACGAAATAGCCTGCTAAAGCCATAACTGCCAGGCTTATAAGCGCCGCGACCGCCCAGAAAGTTTTTGATTTTGTCATAACTAGTGGCGACTACAGAAGCCAAGGAAATTCCCATCGCCGGGGAATACTATAACAGTGTGCAACTGCGCAGGTTGCTGTGCGAGGTTTCAGGTTGTCCGGGGCAAACCCCCGGACATCTCTCACCAGATAGTTACACATTACAAAGAACACAAAGACCGTTGCAAAACTGGAGCGGGCGACATGCGAGCGTCAGCGAGCTTCCCCTTAAGGAAATTCCCATCGCCGGGAATATCATACACATTACAAAGAACACAAAAACCCTTACAAAACTGGAGCGGGCGATGGGAATCGGACCCACGTCTAATGCTTGGGAAGCACTTGTACTACCATTGTACGACGCCCGCCTCTATAACCCTTACGAATTACGCAAATACCACAATACCTGTAAATTTTACCTAAAACTGTCCTTGATTTCAATAATATTATTGTTTCCGCACAAGATTTAAAAATTCTTCCCTTACCTTAGTATCGCTCTGAAAGACCCCAAGCATTGAACTGGTGGTGGCAAAAGCGGTTTCGTTCTTTACCCCGCGCATGCTGACGCAGAGATGCTGCGCCTCCATTATTACCCCGACCCCGCGCGGTTTAAGTTCTTTAAACAGCGTGCCCGCTATTTCCCCGGTAAGCCGCTCCTGCACCTGCAGGCGGCGCGCGAAGGCTTCCACCAGGCGCGGTATTTTTGAAAGGCCCACGATGCGGCCGTTCGGGATGTACGCCACGTGGGCTTTCCCGAAAAAAGGCAGCATATGGTGCTCACAGAGGGAATAAAAAGAAATATCCTTTACTATCACCATCTCGCGGTAGTCGGCCTTGAAAAATGCGCCGTTAAAGACCTGGGCCATATCTGCGTTGTAGCCGGAAGTCAGTTCCCGCAGCGCCCTCGCCACGCGCCTGGGGGTTTTTTTCAGGCCTTCCCTGGCCGGGTCTTCCCCCAGGGCTTTAAGGATCTGCAGGGCCGCGGTTTCTAGCTGGTCTTTCATAAATATAATTTTACAATAAAAAATGCCCCGCCGTATAACAGCGTGGCATTTTAAATAAGTCCTGAAAAATCCTGCGGCTATTTACAATTTACTCTTCCCGATCTACGCCTTTACTCGGACGCTATGTACAGCCACTTGCTGGTGGCGCTGAGTTCGCGCGAGGCCGCGCGCAGGGTCCTGGCGTCGGCGGCCAGCGCCGCAAGCGCCTTCCGCTCTTCTATTAGCTGCGAAATATTTTTGCCGTGCGCCTTCCTGCCGTTTTTTGCGGATGAAACCGCGTCGCGCAGGCCGGTCTTTTTATTTTGGGCGGCTAGCCTGGCCGCCAGTGTATTGACCTGGGCGGACTTGCGCAGCACCTTGTTGCTATAGCTAAGGATGGCGTTGGTGTATTTAGAGAGAGCTGACCCCGGCCGTATGGCGGCAAATTGCGTCTTATTAAGTTCCGAAACTTTATTAAGATTTCCTGCTATCAGTTTAAGGTTAAGGCCCATGGCCGTAATTTCGTGCACGCTGAGGCTGCCGTTGGCGGAGTCCAGCTTGTCCGTGGCCTCGTCCAGATAATTGTCCTGGCGCACCAGCTGGAACAAAATATATTTAAATTCTTTAACTTTGGGGCCTTCCTGTTTGACCGGGGCGGTTTGCGCCGCCTGGGGCGCGGCGGGACTTCCGGCAAAAGCAAGCCCAAGCCCTGACAATATTATAATACCGGCGGTAAGCGCGCTTTTTTTCATAGTAATCATTTCCTGCCCGTAATTATAGTTTAGCCTTAAAGTTACACCGGAACATGGGTCCGTTGGCTATATTTAAGAATAAAAAAGGCCTATCCGGAGATAGGCCTTTAGGGCAGTTCGCGTACTCCGCGGCTCTGCGGTAAAAAGGCCGGTTCTTACCCGGCTCCCCCCATGCCTTTCATGGCTTTCAGCGCCTGCTCGCGGGTTTTTATTTTCCCCTCGAACTGCAGCAGGTGAACCTTCTCAAGTATCTCTCCTATGCGCGGCCCTTCGGGCAGCTTAAGCGTCCTGATGACGTCGTTGCCATCTACCAGTCTGGCCGAGCGGGATTTCATGTTCTTCTTTATGTAAACCCTGAGAAGCAACCCGAGCACCTGCATAAAACGAAGCGTTTTTTTAGGTGAATTATAAGGCACCCCTCCCGGCGGCAGCGGGGCGGGGTCTTCCTGCAGGCGGCGGCGCATGCTCTTCAGTTTTTCCGCCGAAACGTAGCTTGAATGGTCGGCCCAGGAAAGCGCCAGCAGCGGCACGGTGTATTCCCCCATGGTCCTGAAAAAACGGAACATGGCCCTGTCCGAAATATGGTCATTGGCCGCCAGGTTGCCGGGGCGCAGGTGCGTCCCGATAATTTTTGTCACCAGCTTTATGTCGGTCTTCGGGCAGCGCAGGTCTTCCATTACGCGCTCCGCCAGGATGGCGCCGTACTCCTCGTGGCCGAAGAAGCGCAGGCGGCCTTTGATCATGGCGGCCTTGGGCGGTTTGGCGATATCGTGCAGCAGGGCCGCAAGTTTAAGCGTCTCCCGGCGCTCCAGGAACTCGGCCACTTTTTTATGGCCCGGGAAGTAGGCCGGCAGATTCTCAAAAAAATAATCAAGGCGCTCTACCACGCGCAGCGTGTGCTTGAGCACGCCGCCCTTGCCGTAATAGTCTACCGCGCAGGTTTCCTGCG
>JAVHRY010000054.1:15087-29307 GCA_036171915.1 Elusimicrobiales bacterium
CGGGCAGGCGCGCGGCCAGGTCCGGGAAAATAGCGCAAAGCAGCCCCGCGGAGTGCATGAGCGCCAGCCATTCATGGGATTCGGGGCTTTTGAAGAGCCGCATCAGCTCTTCCCTTACGCGCTCCTGCGCTGGTTTTTTTATCAGTCCCGCCTGGCTTTTTACGTCCTTAAGGGTTTGCGGGGTTATTGTAAAGCCCAGTTCCGAGGCTATGCGGAAGGCCCGCAGCAGGCGCACCGGGTCGTCTTTAAAAACTCCGGGACGAAGCTGCCTTATCTTTTTTTGGGACAGGTCTTTGAGCCCGCCGCCCAGGTCTATGATCTTTGAGCGGTCCGGCTTAAACGTGAACGCCCCGGTTTTGCGGTCCTGCTTTAAAACCAGCGCGGGGGAAAGTTTCAGCGCCAGGGCGTTTACGGTGAAATCCCTGCGCCTGAGGTCGGACTCCAGCGTGCCGCCGACGAAAGGGGTTATGTCCAGCTGGCAGCCGGGGGCTTTGCGCATTATCAGCCGGTAAACCTGGTTCTCTTCGTCCAGCGGGAAACAGGCGCTTCCGAGCTTGCGGGCGAGGCGCAGGGTCCTGGCGCGGAAATCCGGAGCCGGGGGAACCGCCAGGTCGATATCTTTGAACGGGCGTTTTAGGAGGGCGTCCCGCAGGGCTCCGCCGACAAGATAACTTTCTCTGAACGCTCCGGTAATGAGGCGGGTTAATTCCATGTTAAGCCTGACTTTGAAACCTTATAGCCGCCGGCTCAATGCGCCGCCGGAACCGCCTTGCCGGGAGCCGCGGCTTTAATGCGTTTTTCAAGTTCTCTTTTAAGCAGTTCGCGCTTAAGCACTTTCTGCAGCGTGTTCTTGGGCAGTGAGCTTACTATCTCGACTTCCCGCGGGCGCTTGTATACGTCAAGGTTGGTCCTGATGTACTGCATTACCTCGGCTTTATCAAGAGCGGTTTCGGGTCTGGGTACGCAGAAACATTTCATGGTCTCGTTGCCGGAGCCGTCCGGGATGCCGATAACCGCGTTCTCCAGCACCTTGGGATGCGCGTTTATAATGTGCTCTACCTGAGCCGGGAAAACTTTGAGGCCCTTGACTATTACCATGTCCTTCTTGCGGTCGCGTATAAAAAGGAAGCCGTCCGAGTCCAGCACGCCTATGTCCCCGGTCTTCAACCAGCCGTCACGCGTGAACAGCTCCCGGGTGGCGGTGTCGTTCTCGTGATAGCCGCGGGTGATATTAGGGCCCATCACGCAGATCTCCCCCTCCTCGCCGTGCTTCAGGTGGCGGCCCTCCTCGTCCATTATCTTTATGTTGACGCCGGGGATGGCCTTGCCCACGGAACCGTGCTTGCGGGATCTGGGCGTAACTATAGTAAGTATGGGGCTGGTTTCGGTAAGGCCGTAGCCTTCCAGTATAGGCAGGCCGAAGACCTTGTTGAAATGCTGCGCGATGGTGTGGTTAAGCGGGGCCGCCCCGGACAGGCACAGGCGCACCTTCCTGAGGCTCCAGAATTTAAGAAAGAATTTCTTAAGCCCGCGGGCTTCCTTGGCCAGCACGCTGTAGATCTGAGGTACGGCGACCATGATGGTAACGCCCTCGCGGCCCATCGCCTGCAGCCAAAGTTTGGGCGGGGTTATGCTTTTAACTATCAGCGTTTTGGAGCCCAGCAGTATGGGGGTTATGACGTTGCCGGTCCAGGAGAAGGTGTGGAACATCGGCAGCAGGGCCATGAACACGTCACGCTTAGTCGGTTCCAGCGTTAGTACGGCGGCCTTGGAATTCTCCAGCATGTTGTGGTGCGTCAGCAGCACGCCTTTAGGATGGCCGGTGGTGCCCGAAGTATAAAGAATACTGGCTACGTCGTGCTCGTCCGCCGAGGCTTTCTGCGTCTGCGGGTGGTAGCGGGCGTGTTTAAGGTAATGCCAGAAGTCCGCCACGCCGTCCTCGCCGCAGAAGTCGGCCGAGATCATGAATTTGATCCCCGGCAGGTCCTTCTTTACCGCTATATAGTTCTTTATGAACTCCTTTTCCGTTATTATTCCCCTGCAGCCGGAGTTCCGGAGGATGTAGGAGATCTCCTCGCTTTTTGAAACCATGTAGTTTATAGGCACGGAGACGGCTCCGATCTTTGCCATGGCGAAACAGGAGATGATAAATTCAGGCGAATTGCGCAGCACTACGGCGGCCTTGTCCCCTTTGCGCAGGCCCAGCTGCCATAACATGTCGGCGGCGCGGTCTACCGAGAAAAGTATTTCATGCCAGGACATGCGCTTTTCCCCGGTAACGAAAGCCGTCTGTTCCGGGTCTCGCTCTGCTGTCTTGGCAAGACAGGAATAAAGGTCTTTAGGTGTGGTCATGGATTATGCCTCTTCAATTGTAGATAATAAAAAACCTCCGGAAAAGAGACAGGCCTACTCCCGGCCCGATTCGTGCACCTGTATGTAGCCCCGGAACAGCACCAGGCCGATGGGCGAAATAAGCGCCATCAGGCCGACTATCAGCCAGATCATCTGGGAATTGCGCGGTCCTGCGGCGGGGCAGTAGCGCGCCAGCAGGAAGCCGGAGATGGCGCCCACGAAGAACTTGGCCGCGAAATAGGGCAGCATGGAGAGGGCCAGGTAGGAGCCTTCCTGGCCTTTCGGGGCGATGGCCGCGGGGTATTCGTAGAGCCGCGGTGAATAGAAAGCTTCGCCTATAGAGTACAGTATAACGCAAAGCACGATGGCCACGTAGAGCGGGTGTACCGGCCCGGCTATGCTCAGCCAGGTGTGCCCTATCAGGTTCCCCAGCCAGCCGTCGGCCAGCCCCTGGAACAGGGCCGGGGGCACGGCCATAAAGAACACCGACAGCGCGGTGATGGTGGTGCCGATGACCACGGCTTTATAGGCCGAGAACTTCTGCGTGAGCGCGCCCACTACCGGCGCCAGGAAGACCACGATGACGGCGTTCAGCAGGCCGAAGATGTGGCCTATCGGCGCGCCCTCCCCCAGCTCGCGGATGGCGAACTTGGGAAAGGTATAGTACATGTGGTACAGGATCAGCTTAACGAACACGACGAAGCCGAAGAAGGCGAGGAAGCGGTAGAACGTGGGCTGCGTCCAGAGGCTGGAGAAGATGCGGGACCAGTCCTTCAGCGCGTCGCGGCAGGACAGGAAGAAAGAGGTAAGGAAATCCGCCTCCGGGTACTTGGGCGTTTCCGGGGTTATCTTTACCCCCTCGTCGGTGGCCTCCACCCCGGCGCGCAGGCCGAAGTAGGTTATCAGGAGGTTCGGGATGGTGAACAGCAGGCCCAGAAGTATTATGGTCTGGTAGGTGCTGATCTGGATGCCCACGTAGGGCACGGAGTAATGGCCGTACTCGCCGAGGCCCGCGCGCACGCGGTCGAAGGTCCACGCGGCCACGGCGAAGCCCACGTTCATCATGGAATAATAAATGGAGAAGGCGATGGAGCGCTGCCGGGTGGTGGAGAAGCGCCGCACCGCGGCTACCATCACCGGGGTCTGCAGCGCTTCGCCGAGGGCGAGCGGCAGCAGGCCGAGCGGCAGGGCTATCCACGGCGCGGAGAAAAAGGACATGGTAAACCGGGCTATAACGCAGAGGCCGAAGCCGGCCAGTAGTGACTTGCGTATGCCGATGGCGTCCACGAGCGAGCCCACCATAACGGTGAAAATAGTAAGTACGGAAGACCAGCTGGCTATAACGAGCCCCGCGCTCTGGTCGCTCAGACCCACGTCGGAGGACAGCCACAGCCCCAGGGTGGAGGTGCCTACCAGCGCGTAGGCGGTAATGGTCAGTATCTTGGTGCCGAAGATCAGCCACAGTTCCCGTACGGCGCCCTTCATAACCATGAACTTGCCGATAAAGGATTCCTCTTTCGCCGCAATTGTCTCGGTCATTGTATCTCCAGTAGCTTGTCTTTAAAATTCCCGGGCTCAGCCCGGGCCCTTCGGGTCCGTGAGCGTTTTGTAGAGTTCTTCGAAACGGGCCGCGGTCCTGACGAAAATTTCCAGCACTTTTGGGTCGAAATTGGACGGTTGTATCCGGTCGTCGCCTTCGGTGATTATTTTGTAGGCCCCGGCGTGGTCGTAGCAGGGCTTGTAAATGCGGGAATTGCGCAGCGCGTCGTAGCAGTCCGCCAGCGTCACTATGCGGGCTTCAAGCGGGATGGTTTCTCCGCTGATGCCGGCCGGGTAGCCGGTCCCGTCGTGTTTTTCGTGGTGGTTAAGGGCGATGCTGCGCCCGAGCGCCAGCTGGGGGTGGTTCCCTATTATCTCCGCGCCGAAGGCGGGGTGTTTTTTCATCTCCTCCATCTCGGTCGCGTCCAGGCGCCCCGGCTTTTTCAGGATGTGGCTGGGGATATGCACCTTGCCCACGTCGTGCAGGGTGGCCTGCAGACGTATGTCTTCCACGAACTTGTCGCTTTGGCCCAGCTCCCGCGCTATGTGCGCCGAGAAATCGCCTACGCGCAAAATATGGTTGCCGGTGTCCAGGTCGTTGGCCTCGGCGGCGCGGGCCAGCGCCATTATAACGTAGTTGAAGGCGTCCTCGTACTCCTCGGCGCGCAGAATGTTGCCGATCCTGAGCAGCAGCTCCGCCTGGTCGGTGGGTTTCTGCAGGAATTCCTCGGCGCCGGCTTCCATGCCCGCGATCCGGCTTTCGCGGGATATAAGTGAGGTCAGCATTATTACCGGGATATGCCGCGTGCGCGGGTCCTGCTTGATCATCCGGCAGACTTCATATCCGTTCATAACCGGCATATTTATGTCCAGCAGTATCAGATCGATATTTTTCCCCGCCACTATGGCAAGCGCTTCCTTGCCGTTCCCGGCGGCCGTCACCTCATAGCCTTTCGGGGCGAGCAGGGCTTCAATGAGTTCCAGGTTGAAGTCTTCGTCGTCTACCGCGAGTATCCGGTATGCTCTTTTCATTGTTTTAATATTAGCAATTATCACGGCCGCGGGGCTTTTTTTACCAGAAGTAAAACCGCGGCCAGGGCGGTGAATACCAGCATCAGGGGCGCTATAAGCCAGCCGCACCGCGTATAAAAAGTTCCGCCGCCGCCCAGGTATGCCGTAGCGACCAGCGTCCCTTCCTGTCCGTTCCACAGCCGGGCCCGCAAGCCGCCCAACCGGTCTATCACCTGTGAAGTGCCCGAAGAAGCGGCGCGCACCAGCCAGAGGCCGGACTCTACCGCGCGCGCGGCGGACATATCCGAATGCTGGGTGTGCTGAAGGCTGCCCCATTCGGCCGGGTCCAGCGTGGGAACAATAAGCAGCTGCGCCCCCTGCTCCGTAATTTTGCGCGTGCCGTCCTCAAAAGCCAGGTCGTAGCAGATCTGCGGCCCGAGCACGCCCAGGGGCGTTTTTACAGGGGCAGGTTTTTTATTTTCAGCAAGTCCACTTTCTACAAACTGCACCGGGTGCATTTTATGGTAGACGCTTATTACTTTTTTATCGCGCCCAAGCACCAGCGTGAAATTAGCGCGCTTTACCCCGCGCGCCTTATTCTCGTCAACGCAGACGCCCACTACGGCCTCGGCTTTTGACGGTTTAAGCGCTTTGGCTATCAGGGCTGCGTAGGCGGGGTTTGCGGCATCCGGCATTATGACGGAACATTCAGGCCAGACCAGCAGGTCGGCGCCGGCAGCTTCCCGAGCAAGGCTCAAGCCCGCCAGTTTTCCTATGTCCGCGCGTTCGGCCTGCACCAGCGCCACTTCTACGGGCTTGCCGTTTTCGGCCGGCACGGTCCTGAGCCTGCGCTCCCCCCAAGCCGTGGCCAGGACCAGCAGTATGAAGAATACGGCCGCGGGCAGGCGGTACCTGCGCAGCGCCAGCGCCCAGGCGGCGTTGGCCGCGGCGATGAAAGCTGAAAGTCCGTACACGCCCCAGACGCTCAAGGTCTGGAAGACAGGCGGGCTATAGGTCTGGCTGTAGCCAAGTCCCAGCCACGGGCAGGCCAGGGGCCATACTTCTGAGCGGAAGTATTCCAGGCCCGCCCAGACAAATCCCGCCGAGGCCGCCCAGGCCAGCGCGCGCGCCGGCGTTAAACTCCGCCGCGCCAGATTAAAAAGGCCCCCGGCGAGGCCGGAGGCGAGCGCTATCCAGAACGCGAAAACCGGCCAAAAAATAACGGCCAGGTAATTCACCGTGTTGGGCATCCAGCTGAGGGCCGCCGCGTAGAAGACCAGCCCCGCCGCGGCGCCGAGCCCGGAGGCGGGCAGAAAACCTGCGCTGCCTGTTACTGCGTAAAAGAGCGGGACGAGGGCAACCCAGGCCAGCTTGCCCCAGCCGAGCGGCGCGAAACAGGCGGCAAGCCCTAGGCCGGAGGCGGCGGCGGATAAATAATGCCGCAGGGCCTTTTTATCCATTTTTAACGCAGGTGTAGAGCAGCTGGTCGGGGGTCAGTTCTGCGGTGGCCGGCTCGGTGAAGCCGGCCTTTTTCAGCAGTACCTGCATTTCGTCCTCGGACAGCCTTTCTCCTAACGGCGGCCCCTTCGGGGTTTTAGCTTTTTTCCACTCTATTACCGCCAGGCGCGCGCTGGGTTTCAGCGCGGCGCCTATGGCTGCCAGAAAAGAGGTTTTATCCTCCACCTCGTGCAGTATATTGGAGAGCAGCGCCATGGTGTAGTCGGCTTTGGGCACGGCCGGCGTGCCGTGCTCAGTCTGGATGGCGCGGATATTAAATACTCCGGAGGAGGCGGTTTTGGAGCGCAGCTCGGCCAGCATTACGCCGGAGACATCCAGCGCATAGACCAGTCCCTTAGGCCCCGTCAGCCTGGCGGCGGCCATGGCGAAATAGCCGGTGCCGCAGCCCACGTCCAGAAAAATGTCCCCCGGGCGTATGCCGGCTTTAACCAGCGTTTCCTCCGGGGGCATCGCGGCGCGCCTGCCGGGGGTGTCCAGCTTCTGCCTGTCTTCGGGGTCAAAAATGTGTGACATAAGTTAAACCGGTTCCTGATGTTTCTTCATAGCGACACAAGCCAGCAGTATTTAACAGGATGCCTGGCCGGGTGCGGCCGGGGTTCTACCCCGCTCACCAGGGAGGAGGAAACCCTTGCCCCGGTTTCCCCCGCCTGACTTTGATGGCGGGGCCATTGCCGCTTTTGTCCTGCGCCTGTGCGACGCTCAACTTACAACCTCCGTGGAGGGTGCTCGTTTCGCTCCGCTTCGGCTCGGCTCCAAAATCGGCAATTCCGTCATGAAAGCCTTATGCCGGACAGGCTCCTAGTTCTTTGTGTTCCCCGTCTTCGTCCAGCCGGCTATTACGTTCAGGGTCAGGCGCGCGCAGGCGAAGAAATCTTTGAGGTCCAGGTATTCGTGGGTAGTGTGCACCTCGCGCATGCCGGTGGAAAGGATGGGGGCTTTTATGCCGTGCCCGTAGAGGATATTGCCGTCGGTGCCGCCGCCGGAGGCGGAGGGTTTCATCTTCAGGCCTTCTTCGCGCATGGCGGCGAAGATCAGCGCCAGCACGGGGTTGTTCTTTTCTATGTGGAGGTTGGGAAATTTGCGCTCTATCAGAAACTCGTAGCGCGGGATTATGAGCTTGCCGTCGGCGCGGATTTTTATTTTCTTTACTGCCCGCTTCAGGCAGTCTTCCATGTGGCGGGTCTGCCTGGCTAATTTGGCCAGGCTGTGGCTGCGGGCTTCGCCGGAGAGCTCTACGGCGGCCGGGACGATGTTGATGGCGTTGCCGCCGGAGATGAAGCCGATGTTCGCCGTAGTTTCGGAGTCTATGCGGCCCAGCTTCATGCCTGCTATGGCGCTTGATACCACTTTTATGGCGGAGATGCCTTTTTCCGGGGCTACCCCTGCGTGGGCCGCGGCGCCGTAGACTTTTATTTCCATGGCGTCTGCGGCGGGTGCGCTGGTGATGACGTTGGCGAATTCCTGCTCGTTATCAAAGATGAGGCCATAGCGGGAGCGTATTTTGGCATAGTCAAGGAACTTGGCGCCCATCAGGGCCATTTCTTCGCTGATGGTGAAGACGGTTTCTATGGGCGGGTGAGGAATATGGTTTTCGTCAATTGTCTTTATGACTTCCAGTATTATGGCTATGCCGGCTTTGCAGTCGGCGCCGAGTATCGTTATGCCGTCGGAGGTGACGCGGTCCCTATGCACCTGCGGGGATACATTGTCGGCCGGGCCGACGGTGTCCATATGGGCAGAGAGCAGGAAGGGGTCGCCGGGGGCGGTGCCGGGGAAGCGGGCTATTAAGTTGCCCGTCTCGCCGCCTATTTTGCGGCCGGCGTCGTCTATGAAGACTTCGGCGCCCATGAATTTTAAGAGTATGGAGAGGCGGCGCGCTATGGCGCCTTCTTTGCCGGACAGCGAGGTTATCCGCGCCAGGTCGCAGAACAACTGCACCATCCGCTTTTCGTTAATGGCCGGTGTCATAGTACTATTATTAGAATTTTAAAGCGCGTTTACAATACATATAGCCCGCATATCTCTCCAGTCAACAACCCCACGGTTCCCTCCTACTTCAGGCTTTCCAGTATGAGTTTGCCGTTGGCGCTGTCTACGCGCACCACAAAATGGCTGAGGAAGGACATGCCCAGGAGGCCGTCTATGCCGCCGTCGGAAGTGGACGGCAGTATGGAAGCCAGAGAATTCTTTACCACTGACTTCCCTACGGCTAAGGATTCCAGGTTGATTACCTGCGTCTCAATGCTCCGCCCGTCCCCCATAACTACCCGCGCGCTCCTGACCATGTCTTTCGGCCCCAGTTTGAGAGCGTCGGCGACATTGCTGTACAGGACCGTAGTTGTGGCCCCCGTATCCACCATAAGCCTGGCGCTGACGCGCCCGTCAAGGAGGACCTTCACTATAAGGTGGCCTTCCCGCCCTTCCGATTCTATGGCATCCATCCGGAAATCACGTTTCATCCTGGCCACTTCCCCGCGCAGCCAGGCAAAATACTCTTCGTCAGGCCCTTTACGGGGCGCCTCCATAAGCGGCTTGCCCTCGCCCTGGAGATACCCATCCAACGCCCTGTAGGCGTCCAGGTAGACCTGGAAAGACGAATCCGGCTTATCCGCCTGGCGCCTGGCTTCTTCGCGGCCAAGTTCTTTTGCCCGTATCTGGTTGCCTATCTTGTTAAGCTCTCCCACGGCGCGGGTGTATTCGGAGGGCTCCGACTCCGCGTCTATCCCCGCAAGTTCATTGGAAGCCGCTTGATAGCGTTTTGTCAGGGAGGATAATTCTCCTTGCGCGGCCTTTAACTCCGCCAGCCGGGCCGCGCGCCGGGACCTGGCCGCCGCGGCCTTATCCCCGGCGGAGCTTACGGTGCGGAACAACCCGGCCAATTTTTCCGCGCCCTTCGGCACCAGGGCGCCCGATCTGAACTTGTTGCGGCGCTGCTGTTTCCCGGCCGCTTCGCGCTGCGCTTTTGTGGCCCGGCGGATCTTAAGAATATCGGTTTTCTGCAGATTAACTTTCCCATACCCTATGTCCACAGTTATTAGAACTGAATTTTCCGAAACCGCCGCGCCCTCTATCTCGCTCCCGCTTTTCATGTAAAAAGTATCCGCCCGCGCCGGAGCGCAGGAAAAAATAAGCAGGGCCGCCGGCGCTGCCAGGCGCGCCGTACTCCCGCCGGGAAAATTAAAACGTCGTCCGAATGCCGTAAGCAACATGTGTATTTTTTAGCAAATCCGGCCGGTATTGGCAAACAGAAAGGCCCCTCCGGAAATCCCGGCGGGGCCTTTCCTGGCGCCGCTAAGGGCTAAGAGTCAGCGGTAGTACCTGTCCGGGTTATAGATGAAATAAAAGTCACAAGGGTCGAGGCGCGGGAGCTGCGCGAAGCGCTGGCCTTTATCGTCCGTCTTCTCTTCCAGCTGGCCGTAATAGCTGCGGGGGTCCGGCCTGGGGGCGGGTAGGGCGTCCGGGTTCTTTATAAGGCCGGTTTCCTCTATGCGGTCCACCACCGCGGTGGCCCATTTGTAGCCTACGGCCTTGTCGCCGAATTCCTGCCAGTCGCCGTCGGAGTTGTGCTCGTACATCATCTTGCGCAGCTGGTCCATTGTCACGCCCATTTTTTGGGCTACCGGCACGTGCAGACGCTGCTCCCATTGGCGCGCCATGTCCAGCTGTTCCTTCAGCTGGGTCATGTTGCCCCAATTCATGGAGGACATCTGGTGGTGCAGGATAATGGCGTTAGGGTAGACGTACGATTTGTCCGCCATCGTGGTGATGACGGCCGCCATGCTGGCCGCGAAAGACTTCACCACCACATATACCGGGGCGCGGCTGGCCTGCATGGCCTTTAGTATGCGGTAGCCGGACATGACCGAGCCCCCGGGGGAATTGTCTATTACTATAAACACCGGCGCGCTGCTGATGTTGTTGAAGTAGTGTATGCGGTCCGTTACCTCGTCGGCCGAGCCGTTGAAAATGGGCCCGTTCAAGGCTATGCGGCGGTCGCTGACAACCAGTTTCCCGTCGGAGAAGGGCTTCTGCGTGTAAACCGGCTCCGTGTTCGCCTCGCGCTTCCATTCTTCTTTCTTGGCGCGCATGGAGAGGTCGCTGTTGATCTTGTCCACGCGGCTGTCCATGGCCATCTTGTCGATCTTCAACTTGCGCTCCTTCAGGTCCAGGCGCTTGAGCTCCAGGTCTATGGCGCTCTTTTCCTTAGCGTCCGACATGGTCTGCTCGCGCAGGCGCTCGGTCTGAAGGTCGTTGGACAGTTTAAGCCTGCCCAGCTGTGCGGCAATATCGGCCATGTTCTTTTTCGCGGTTTCGTCGGCCAGCTTGTTTTCCACCAGCAGCTTCTGCAGCTCCGAGTTCTGCGCGCCGCCGGCGGCTTTAAGCTTTTCATCGGCCAGCTTGTTCTCGCTGGCGGCCTTGTCCAGGTCCGTTTTAAGGAGGGCCAGGTCGCTGACGGCTTTTTCCGAGGAAAGCCTGTTCTCTGTGTTGAGGCGGTTGTATTCGGCTTCCACCTCGGCGAGCTTGTTGCGCTGTTTTTGCAACATAAGGTCGTACTGGGCTTTAAGTTCATCTTTCTCGTCGTTGAGGAGCTGGGTGCGGGTCTTGTCTTTCTGCGCGGCCGAAGCGCTTTCGGCCGGCTTGGCCGGTTGCTGCGCGCAGGCCGCGTGCGGCGCCAGGCATAAAACAGACAGTAATATGAGTATCTTTGACATTTGTCCTCCGTTGCCGCGCTTCGAATAAAGCCAGCCCAAATCATAGCGGTTGCCCCTCCGCGTTGTCAATAAAACCGCGCCGGCCCAGGCGCGGGCTTCGCTTCGTGCCTTGTGGTTTTGTCGCCCAAAGCGTTATAATGAACCTCATGAACTTCAGGAAAAAACAACTTGTCTTGTTCTTTGCCGTCTTGGTTCTCGGCTTTGGCGCCTGTTCCTCCCCAACGGCTAAGATCGTATTTAAAAAGGCGCATTTAGTTCCGGCCCAGACTTATTACGTTCCCGCCGGGCAGTTCAAGACCGTACAATTTAGCCCCCCCCCGGCCCCCGGGTCCGACGCCCAGCGCGAAGATTTGGCCGTAATACTCGCCTGGCAGAATAAGCGCACCGACGCCGACTGCGCCAAAGCCCAGCTGACCGCCGATTCTACCTACGATTCTTTCTGGGGCGGAAAAAGCCCTTTCACAGAACCCCTGCCGGACGAGGTGAGAAAATTCTTTGACCGCCTTACCTACGATCTTGACAGCGCCGTAACCAATATGAAAGACCGCTACCAGCGCCCCCGCCCCTATAAGGCTTACCCCGACCAGGCAAAGCCCTGCATAAAGAAAAGCTGGGGTTATTCGTACCCCAGCGGCCACTCCTCTTTCTCCAGGGTTTTCGCGGACGTGCTGGCCGATATTATCCCGGAAAGGCGCGCCGAGTTCTTCGCAAAATCCGACGAAATCGCTGCCGACCGCGTTATCGGCGGCGTCCACTTTCCCACCGACATAGCCGCCGGCAAGGTTTTCGGGGACCTGTACCACGCCGAGCTGCTCAAGTCCGACGCCTATAAAAAAGACGTGGAGAAAATGAAAGCTTTCCTGGTGAAGTAGGAGGGCAGAAGATAGGCAGGTTTAAAAAAACCGGAGGCGGGCCTCCGGTTTTTCTGTCGATTCTGTCCGGCCGGGGCTACTCGTGTTTTTCCGGGAGTTTTGCGTCCATATGGCGCAGGACCACATAGGTGACGGCGCCTATCGCCGCCATGCCCAGGCCGAATAACGGGTAAGAGGTACGCCAGTTCGCCGGCCCGGTCATCATGCTCCATTCGGACATGCCGCCTATGCCGGCCAGTAGCGTCAGCGGCATGAAGATGGTGGTGATGAACGTCAGCCGCCTGACCGTGGTGTTGGTCCGGTTGGCTATCAGGCTCATGCGGTTGTTCACCATGGACAGGTACATTTCCGTAAGGCTCAGGATGACCTCCCTGTAGATCTCGGTTTCCTCGTAATACTTGGTGATGTGGTCGTAGCTGTCCCTGAAGTGGTAAACAGCCTTCTCCCCCACGAAAGGCGAATCCCTCCGGCAGAGCTTGATGAAGATCTCCCGCTCGTAGAAAAGGCTTTTCCGCATTACCAGGATATTCTTTCTCAGGTGTACCAGCCGCGACAGTCTGAACCCGGAGAGATTGCTGATGATGCTGGCCTCGGTTTCGTCCACTTCGGATTCCAGCGAGTCCAACGCCTTGTTCTTTCCGTCTATAACGTGGTTCATCAGCGCGTTCATAAGGAAGTCCGGCCCCTGTCCCAGGTTCTGGGGTTCCAGCCTTAATATAGTTTCAATATCTTTGTCTTCCCAGTGTTCAGCCTTGCCCCTGCCTCCCACGGTCACCAGGAAATTGGCGCCTATGATGAAATCTATTTCGCCGACGGAAAGCGCGCCGTCCCGGTGAGCGTATGAATTCATCAGCAGGAAAGTGTTGTCGGAGTAGTTGTCTATTTTGGGGACCTGGGCTTCGTCCAGGCAGTCTTCTACGGACAGCGGGTGCACCCCCAGCAGTTCGGGGAGCGTGTTCAGTTCCTCCGGCGAGGGGTTCCTGAAGTCCAGCCACGCGTACGCGCCTCCGGGCGGTAAGCGGACCGCCTCCCCGGCCGATTGTTTCGGCTGGGGAGCGCCCCCTGCGGTGATCTGAAAAAACCTGTGTTGTGGCATAGCCGGCCTCGCTGTCCCGCTTTATCTTCCCCGGCCTCTGCCCCGGCCCCGGCCGCTGCCCCTGCCTCCCGGTTTCCAGCGCCCGGGGCGCGGGGTGTTGTGGAGCTGGCGCTGCCGGGAAAGTCCGCCTTGCGGCCGCTGGTCTCCGGCGGCCGGCGCGGGGCGGCCGCCTTCCAGCGACAGGTCTATCTTGCCTTCCGCGGTGTTTACGGCCGCTATCATAACCTTTACTTTAGCGCCAGGCTTCAGCCCGTTCACGCGCAGCAGGCCTTCGGCGCCGGTGTCGCCCAGCATTATAAAAGCCCCGCTTTCTATGACCGTGGTGACAGCGCCGTCCATGATGGTGCCCACAAGTTCCTTCATCATCTCCGCGCGCATGATGTCCACCGCCTTGTGCTCGGCGTCGGCGGCGGCCCGCTCGCGCTCGGAGCAGTGCGCCCCCGCCTTGTCCAGCGGCAGCAGCGTGTGGTTCTCCTTCTTGTTGTGCAGCAGCGCCTTAACGGCGCGGTGCGTCAGCAGGTCCGGGTAGCGGCGTATGGGAGAGGTGAAGTGCGAATAGAAACGCGCGGCTATGCCGAAATGCCCGTCGGACACCGGGGAATAAACGGCCTGGCGCATGCTGCGCACCATCAGCGAGTTTATGAGGGTGGTCAGCGGGTGTCCCTCGGCCTGCCGGAGTATGTCCTGCAGGGCTTTCGGCACGTTATTGCCGGCTATATGCCCGGCGGTAAGCCCCAGTTCCCCCAGGGCTATGGACAACGCCTTCAGTTTTTTCGGGTCGGGGGTGTCGTGCCGGCGGTGCAGGAAAGCCCTTTTCGCGTTGAAGAGCTCCGTGGCCACCGCCTCGTTGGCGAGCAGCATGAATTCTTCTATGAGCCGGTGGCTTTTCAGCCGGGGCCGCAGGCTTACTCCCAGGGGCCTGCCGTGGGGGTCCGCGTTTATCCTGTATTCCGGCAGGTTGAAATCCAGCGCGCCCCGCGCTACGCGCCGCTTGTAAAGCACGTCGGTAAGCCCGCCCATGAGCTTGACGGCCTCGCCCACGGCCTTCGGGACGTCAGGCACTTTGCCGCCTTCCAGCAACGTCTGCACTTCCTCGTAGGTGAAGCGCCTGGCGGAGCGG
>JAVHRY010000054.1:29317-45522 GCA_036171915.1 Elusimicrobiales bacterium
CCCCCCCCCGCGCCGCTTAATGACCTTGCCCGTGGAATTTATATCCATAAAAACCGACTGCGTCAGCCTTTCCTGGTGCGGCACCAGGCTGCAGAGATTGTCCGACAGCGCCGGCGGCAGCATAGGCACCACGCGGTCCGGCAGGTAAACGCTGGTGCCCCTGTCGTAAGCTTCTTTGTCCAGGGCGGTGCCGGCGATGACGTAGTTGCCAACGTCGGCTATGTGTACGCCCAGGCGCAGCGTCCCGCCGCCCAGGGGTTCAAGCGAGACCGCGTCGTCAAAATCCCTGGCGTCAGCGCCGTCGATGGTGCAGATGGGCAGGTCGAACAGTTCCTCCCTGCCCTTCCACTGGTCCGGCTCCAGGTTGTCGCCGAAACTGGCGGCCTGCGCCTTAACCTCTTCCGGGAAATGCTCGTTTATACCGCGCGCGCGCAATATCGAATCTATCCTGGCGCGCATGTCGCCGGGGTCGCCCAGCATTTCGGTTACGGTGCCGGCGGCGGGGCCGCTTTCATCTGGCCAGCGCGTTACCTGCAGCACGGCGAAAGCCCCTTCCGCGGGGGTGACTTTAGGCGCGAAACTGTTTACCAGCGCGGGCGGGGCGCTGCCTTTCTCGGGAAAAAGCGCCCAGCTGCTTTTTACCTGCTTGAGGATGCCCACCATGGAAGTGTGGGCGCGCTTTACCACCTTTATGACTTCCCCGGCCAGGCGGCCGGTCTTCTCCGGCCTCACGCGCGCCTGCACGCGGTCGCCGTCCATGGCCAGGTCCAGGCCCCGGCCGCGGATGAAGACGTCCTCGGCGCCTTCCGCTTCCGCTATCAGGAAGGCGAAGGTGCCGTGGTGCTGTATTACGCCTTCTACTATGGCTTCGTGCCCGCCGGAAGCCCCGCGGGTCTCTTTACTTTTCCAATGTGGTCGCATTTGTTATCCTTATATTAATCCGTCAATTTTTCTATCAGGTCTTTAGCGCCGGGGAACGAGCGCAGCAGCGTCGCCCGGTCAGCCAGTTCAAAATCAGTGTAATCAAAGCCGGGAGCTACCGTGCAGCCCACGAAAGAGAACTCCGTTCCCGGCTTCGGGTAAGCGCCGAACCAGCAGCCGGCGGGGACCACGTGCTGGAACTTCCGCCCCGCGGTTATATCGCCGCCGAGCTCCGTCTCTTCCGTCCGCCCGTCCGGAAAAATCTGCGCCACGGCCAGCGGGCCGCCCGCGTAAAAGTGCCAGACCTCGTCCGACTTCAGCCGGTGCAGGCGCGACCAGTGCCCGGCCGGCAGCAGAAAGTAAACGGCGGTGGAAAAATTCCTGCCCCCGGTTGCGCCGGCGGCCCTGTAGCTCTCCCTGAAATACCCGCCTTCGGGGTGTTTCGCAAGATCAAAGCGCGCTATCAGTTCCTCTGCCTGCCCCATTTTATTTAAGTTCACCGGTCGGATAGATCCGCTTCGCGGAGTCAAATTTTAAACCGTAAAGAGTGCCGCGCTTGTCTTTTCGCGCCCAGACTATCCTGCCCGCTATTTCCTTTACCCCTTCCCCGAAGATCCTTACCCTCGCCAGTATCAGGTCCCCCGCGCTGAGTTCGCGGTCCGCCGCAAAACAGGCGCCTCCGGAGGAGATGTCTATAAGTTTGCCGGACCAGGCCACGGACTTGCCTGTGGCGTCATACACTTCCATGACCGAATCGTGGCTGGTTCTTTTCGGCCTCAGTTTGTGCCTGTCTGCCATTTCTTTCTCCCGGGTTATCTAAAAGTTTCCAGGCCGTTTATCTTAAGGCTGGTAAATCTGGCGTAAGCCCCCCCGGGATCGCCGCCGGAAAAACCTCCCACAAAAAATTTCTGGGAGGGCGCGCCGGCGGCCGCGGCGGCGTTCAGCCTGAAAACGGGCGTGAAGTTCTTTCTGTTCATGGCGTAGGAAACAGCGAAGAAATCCCCGTCGCGTTCAAAACGCAGGACTTTGATATTTTTCGGGAGGATGAACGGCTTTCCGCCCGGCAGGTAAAAAACCATAAGGGCGTCGTCCTCCGGCCTGGGCCCGTTCTGCCGCTGGGCTATCACTTTTACGACCGCCGAGGCGTTGCCGATAGACGGGCGCGAAGAGTCGCCGCCGACCCAGATGCCGTAAGAGAAGCGCTTTACCTGCCCCGGGGGTATTTTAAAGTCCGCCTCCAGGTCGGCCCGCCAGCGCTCCCCCTGTATTTCGCGGGAAAGAATAAGCCCCGGGGCGTAGCCGTCCGAAGAAGCGTCGCGCGTGTCGTCCTGACGCTCGCTGAGGCGGTAGTAAAGCCCGTCAGGCAGAACCTCGTGGGAACCGTAGTCGTCGTTCCAGCCGGTCCAGGTTTCCCAGTCGTCTATAGCGTAGGCGCCTTTTTTTAACATGGACGGGGTTATGCACCCGGCGGAGAAAATTACGGCAAGCACCGCCACGGTTAATAATTTTCTTTCTTTTTGCATTCTTCGCGCCTGCCTATACCGGGTATTATAGACAATTTGCCGGGCGGCCGGATAATTATGTTTGCGCTCCGCTCCGGGCGGTTGTATAATAATGTGAAGAGCGGGCAGGCGAATGTCCGCACCTGAAAAAAAGGATGACATTATGGTTACTGGACTTGTGCTTGTAAAACTGATGCCGGGCAAGGAAAAGCAGACTTTAATGAAACTCAAAGCGCTTAAAAGCGTCGTTCATATGTCCGCTGTTTTCGGCCGCTGGGACCTGGTCCTTGACATGGAGACGGAAGACCTTCCGATGCTTTCCAACATAGTAGTGCAGGAAATACGCTGCATCCCGGGCGTGCTGACAACCGAAACGCTGGTAACGACTTCGTTGTAGCCATAATGAGGGCGCGAACAGGACTATTCCCCGTAACCGGCTTCGCGCCGTTTCGCGGCAGCCGGCCCCTTATGCGTTCAATGATCGCCTGCGCCCTGCTCGCGCTTGCGCCCGCCCTGCCCGCTGCCGCGCAGGTTTTTCTGGGCGCAGAAGCCGGCCCTGACGCTTTTTTGAAAAGCGAGGACGCGCAGCCGGACCTGACCGGGGACGACGCCTTCGCCTGGGCTTTCAGTGCGGAGCTCAGCAGCGCCTCGCTTTACGCGGTCTTCGAGTCCACTTCCCCGGAGCGGGAAATTTTAAAATATATGCGCGAAGGGATCTACCGGCAGGAGCTGGCGGCGATGTTCTTAATGTCGGAAAGGCTGTCCCTTCCCTTTAAAAAATTAGCCGCGGAGCTGCCTAAGGCCGGGGGCTTCAGGGGGCTCGCTAAAAAGCACAAAGCCGACGCGATGGCGCTTTTTGAGGAAGGCGGGAGGCTTAAAGAGGCGGTCGATCTGCACCTGCCGTTATTTCTCTCCGTTTCCTCGGCTTCCGACGGCGCTTCCGGCATGACGTGGCCCGTTATCCCGGCCAGGCAACGATGAAAAAAACCGGTTTTTTTTTCGCGGCTGCGGCGCTCTGCTGTTTAGCGTGCCCGGCGGCAGCGCTTAAGGTTCCCGCCGGGGTTTCCAGCGGCAGCCTGACGCTGCCGGACGGGTTCAAGGTTTCCGTGGAGTTGGCGCTTACTCCGGAGCAGCAGGCCCGGGGCCTGATGTTCCGGACCAGCCTCGCCCCGGACTGCGGCATGCTTTTTATTTTTCCTTACGCGGACCTGAAAAATTTCTGGATGAAGAATACCCTTATAGACCTGGATATGGTTTTTCTGAACTCGGAGTTCAAGGTCCTGAAAGTTTTCCACCGGGTACCGAGATCTTATGAGGGGCAGCCCGAGGCTGAATTGGCCAGGGCGGCCTGTCCCGCGCGGATGGTGCTTGAACTTGCCGCCGGCACGGCCAGGGCGCACCAGGTAAAGCCCGGTTCGCTCCTGACCGTTTCCTTTCATGCGAAGGTACAAAAAAAATAAAGGCGGCCTGTTGCCCGCCTTTGCCATGCCGGCAAGCCGCCGCCTATTTCCCCGCTCTTTTTTGCGCCTGTTTAATCATTTCTGAAATATCAGGGGCGGCGGCGCCCTTAGGGGCGGCCGGAGAGGAAGCGGCCCCGAAAGTCTTAGGGGTAAGCCTGGGAATGACCGCCGCACCGGCCGCGCGGACTTTCTTTGCCGCGGGCGCTTGGACGGTAAGGGCCGCCGCAGGCTTATTTTGAGCCGTATCCCTGCCGCCCTCCGGGGAAGAGGCGTCTTCCTGAAAGTAGCCTGTATTTGCCCTGGTAAAAATATCCAGGGAATCGCCGCTTGTCGTTTCAGACCTGTACCCGGGGGTGTAGGCCGGAGCGCCCGGCTTTTCCCCCCCGTCCTTAAAAAGTTTATCCCCTCTGTCCGCGGCCGGCGCGGCGGTGGCGGGTTCGTCGTCCTTCGCTATATATCTCAGTCCCAGAACTATGGCCGCGGTAAAGACAAGCCCTATAAAAAGCAGTAGACCAGGGCTGAGCTTTGGTAAAATACTGCCGGAATTTCTGTTGATCATAACTGTGGTTAGGAGCCTGTCCGAAATAAGCGATTTCGCCTGCAATTGCCGCTTTTGTCCTGCGCCTTCGCGACGCTCAACTTACAACCTCCGTCGAGGGTGCTCGTTCCGCGTCGCTTCGGCTCGGCTCCAAAATTGTAAATTTCGTCATGAAAGCCTTATGTCGGACAGGCTCCTAGCCGTTCGCGCAGGCTATAAGTCTACATTACTTCGCCCGGCCGGTTCAAACCCGGCTTCTTAACCACAAAATAGGAAGATTCTCCGGTTTTATTGTAGAATAATTCTTGTAATGGGCATTTGGACCAACGCTTTTAAAATTCCTGTCCCGCCGGAAGTTACGGCTGAAGAAAAGGCGTTGCTGGACGCGCTTGCCGGAAAAATACGCCGGCGGGGGATGGGCGATATGGCGGCCATGGCGCTTGAAAGCACCAGGCCTATGCATAACCTGGGCGCGCAGGGCGCGGTTTTCCTCAGCCCCATGCTCAATATAATCTTTAATAAGGAAGACGTGGGCCGGTACGTGAAAATGCTTGAAAACCCGAAGGCGGTGTCTTACCTCTCCGGGCGGCTTGCCTCTGACGAAGACGGTAAGAATATCCAAGGAGAGCCAAATGTCCCAAAAAGATCTTGAAGTTATAATAGCCACAGACTGCGGCAGTACCACCACAAAAGCCATCCTTATAGAAAAGAAGGGCGATACCTACCGCCAGACTTTCCGCGGCGAGGCCCCCACCACGGTTGAAGCCCCTTTTGAAGACGTCACCAAAGGCGTGCTTAACTCCATAACCGAGGTGGAGGAACTTTCAGGCCGCAAACTTCTGGACGGAGAAAGTATTATAACCCCGAATTCCGGCAACACCGGCGCCGATATATACGTTTCCACTTCGTCGGCCGGCGGCGGGCTGCAAATGATGGTGGCCGGGGCGGTAAAAGCCATGACCGGCGAATCGGCGCAGCGCTGCGCCCTTGGCGCCGGCGCCATAGTTATGGACGTGCTGGCTTCCAACGACGGCCGCGCCGACCATGAAAAAATAGAGCGCATCCGCCAGCTGCGCCCGGATATGATGCTGCTTTCTGGCGGCACGGACGGGGGAACCATAACGCACGTAGTGGAGTTGGCGCAGTTCCTTAAAGCGGCGGATCCTAAGCCCCGCCTGGGCGCCTCGTACAAGCTGCCTGTTATTTACGCCGGCAACAATAAGGCCCACGAGCAGATAAGGGCTATCCTCGGCGACCGCACCGCCCTGATAGTCACCGAGAATATCCGCCCCACGCTTGAGAGAGAGAACCTGATGCCGGCCCGCCACAAAATACACGATATCTTCCTGGAGCACGTGATGCAGCAGGCCCCGGGTTATCCCAAGCTTATGAAAATGGTGGGCGCCCCCATAATGCCCACTCCCGCCGCGGTCGGCACCATGACGGAAAAATTCGCCAAGGCCAACAATTTCAACGTGCTGGCCGTGGATATCGGCGGCGCCACCACCGACGTGTTCTCCGTGTTCAGCGGGGTTTTCAACCGCACCGTGAGTGCCAACCTGGGCATGAGTTACTCCATTTCCAACGTTATGGCCGAGACTGGGATAGCTAATATCCTGCGCTGGCTCCCGTTTGACATAGACGAGCAGGACCTCAGGAACCGCCTGAAGAATAAGATGATACGCCCGACCACCATACCGCAGACCATTGAAGACCTGCAAATAGAGCACGCGGTAGCCCGCGAGGCGCTGCGCCTGGCTTTTGACCAGCATAGGGCCCTGGCGGTGGGTCTTAAGGGAGTTCAGCAGGAACGTTCCATTTCCGACGCTTTTGAGCAGACCTCTTCCGGGGCCACCCTGATAAATGTTATGAAGCTCAACTACATTATCGGTTCCGGGGGCATACTGGCCCATTCCCCGCGGCGCACCCAGTCCATGCTCATGATGATAGACGCCTACCAGCCCGAAGGCGTTACCCGCATGTCGGTGGATTCTATATTCATGATGCCGCACCTTGGGGTGCTGGCGCAGGTAAGCGAGAAAGCCGCGCTGGACGTTTTCTACAACGACTGTCTGGTGCGCATGGGCACCTGTCTGGCCCCGAAGGGCCTGGCTAAGGAAGGGCAGAAGATAATGGAGTGGGAGGTTACCGGTTCCGACGGCAAGCGCCAGGCCGGGGAGCTGCGCTTCGGGGATATAATCCATGTGCCTTTTGACGCTCCCAAGGCAAAACTTGTGGTCAAGCCCGTGAAGGGTTTTGACATGGGCGCCGGCTCCGGCGGGCGCGTTGAGGAGGATATCGAAGGCGGTGTCGTAGGGCTGGTGCTGGACGGCCGCGGCCGGCCTTTCACCCTGGCCAAAGACCACTCCCGGCGCCGCGACGATCTTAACAAGTGGTACAGGGCTATGGAGATGTACCCGGTATAAGGACGGAAAGCGCAAAGTGGGAAGCGCTGACGGTTGGAGTTGTGTCCCTTTAAAAACTGCTTACGTTTTACGGCTTACGTTAAAATATTCAGCTGGAACCGATTGAAGGAGAAAATTTATGGCGCACGCTTATACTCCGGGACTTAAGGTAATTCCCTGCACGCTTTTTAAGAAGCGGCGGCTGCTGCCGATCCCCGGCACGGTGCTGGCCCAAATCGGCCAGCAGGTGGAGGCTGTGGATATAGTAGCCCAAACCGAGCTCCCGGGAAAGGTGTTCTCGGTAAACGTGGCCAACCGCCTGTCGGTAGGCCCGGACGAGATCAAGGATTTCATGCTTAAGAAGGAGGGCGATCTTTTAAAAAAAGGCGATATTATCGCCGAGAACAAGCCGTTGTTTAAATGGTTCAAGACTTCGATCGAGTCTCCGGTAGACGGCACGCTTGAGGCCGTTTCTTACATAACCGGCCAGGTGCTGCTGCGCGAGCCGCCTAAAATACTCCCCATAAAGGCTTATATCAAGGGCAAAGTTACGGAGGTCCTCCCCAACTTCGGCGTTACGCTGGAGGCGGAGGGCACTTTTATCCAGGGTATTTTCGGAGTGGGCGGCGAGGTGAACGGCGAGATAGCTATGGCCGCCGACAGCCCCGACGAGGACCTGTCCCCGGAAGACATAAAAGAGGAGCATAAAGGCAAGATCGTTATAGGTGGAAGGCATGCCAGCCTGTCCACCATAAAGCGCGCCATAGAGATCGGCGTCAACGCCATAGTTGTGGGCGGCATCCACGACCGGGACCTGAGGCAGCTGATGGGCTACGATATCGGGGTGGCCGTTACCGGCACCGAAAAACTGGGGATCACCCTTATAATTACCGAGGGTTTCGGCGCTATCCCCATGGCGGAATATACCTTTAAACTTCTGGCTTCGCGCAACGGGGAAAAAGCTTCCGTTTCCGGGGCTACCCAGATACGCGCCGGCGTTATGCGTCCGGAAATAATAGTTCCGGGTTTCCCTAAAAACGTTACTGAATGTAAAAAAGACCAGGGACGCGGCTGGATAGAACCCGGAGACCCCATCCGCATTATCCGTGAGCCGCATTTCGGCGTTATCGGCACCGTCAAATCCCTGCCCCCGGAACTGACTATGATCGGCAGCGAGTCGCATGCCCGCGTACTGGAAGTTACTTTGGACGGCGGCGAAGTTATTGTCGTGCCCCGCGCGAACGTGGAAGTGCTGGAAAAGTAAGCGGCGGCGAAGCGCTGCAAATAGCGAAGCAGTTAAGGACCTCTGCCGTCTTTGGCTATTTCGTTTTTTCCCCCCCCCTCTGTAACTATGGCGAAAAAACATAGAAAAGGCGCCGCCAGGCCGGCGGCAATTCCCGAAGTCCGGGAGCGGGTTCCCTGGTGGGTCGCCTGGCCTATCTTTGCGGTATGGGGCTTTTTTGTATTTAAAGGCTATTATTCCCGTTTTCCCGTAGACCCGGATTCTCTCTTTGTGATGCTTTCTCCCCAACAATACGCCGCCGGGATATGGCACGTTGTTCCCGGCCACCTGCTGAACCTGGCGCTGGCCGCTTTTTTTATGTTTTCCTGTTTTTCGCTGGGGCGGGCCGCGCTCATGGCGGCTGGCTTTAAATTCCGGGCCGCTCTGGAGGATGTAGCTTTTTCAATAGGGGCCGGTTTCGGACTGCTGGCCGCTTACGTTTTCCTGCTCGCGGCGTTTAAGGTCCTTTATGCCTGGCCGGTAGCGGCTTTTTTGATCGCGGGGTGTCTTTCCGGCCTGGCCGGCCTGCGCGCCAGGCCGCTGGCGCAGTTTGAGGGCCTGCCCGGTTCCGCCCCGCTCGACCTGGCGGCGGTGGCGCTGCTGGGGCTTGCCGCGCTGCTTAACCTGGCCGGCACGCTGAGTCCCGAGATCTTTTATGATACCCTTGTCTATCACCTGGCCGTACCTAATTTTTACGTTCTCAACCACGGCTTCGCGCGGATGCCTTACAATTTTTATTCCAATCTGCCTTTTACGCACGGGATGATCTACTCCGCCGCCCTGCTGGTGAGTGACGAGGTCCTGGCTAAATTCGTAAACTACGCCTCCGGCCTGCTGAGCGCGGCCGTGGTCATGGCAATGGGCGCGCGCTACTTTTCCAGGCGCGCGGGCTTATGGGGCGCGCTGGTATTTTACACTATCGGGCACGCGATGTTCTCTTCCTGGTCGGCAGGCACCGAAGCCCTGCTGATGTTGTTCTCCACGCTCGCTGTTTACGCGGTGCTGAACCGTTCAGAAGAAGAGCCGCGCTGGCTGTGGCTCGCGGCTGTTTTCTGCGGCTTGTCCATGGGCGTCAAGTATACGGGCCTTTTTACCGCGGTCGGAGTGATGCTGGCTTACGCTTATTCCGGGAGGGGCAGGCCGGTTTCAGCCCTTAAGAACCTGGCGCTGTTCACGCTTATCGCCGCGGTTTTTATCGGCCCCTGGCTGGTAAAGAACTATGCCTACACCGGGAATCCGGTTTATCCTTTTGCCGCCGGGCTCTTCGGCGTAGGCCAAAATTCGGATCCGCAGAAACTGAAGGAGTTCGCCGGGCACGCCAGCCAGTTGGGCGCGTTTAACGCCGGTAACTGGCTGATGAACCCCTGGAACGAGACTATGGGGCTGGTGCCTAATTCGGAATATTTCGGGCCGCTGCTGCTTTTCCTGCTGCCGGGCCTGTTCCTGATCGCCGCTCCCGCAGGCCCGTCCCTCGCCGCGCTTTGGGTGTATTTCCTGGCGGCCTGGATAACCTGGTCGCTGACTTCCACGATGGTGCGCTTCCTGATGCCCGCCTATCCGGCCGCCGGCCTCATAATCGGCGCTTATCTCTTTTCCCCGGGGCACAAGGGCCTCAAGTTAGCCATAAAGACCGCTGTCCTGGCCGCCTGTTTCGCCGGGCTTTATTGGGCCGGGAGGATTTTTTACGCGCAGGGGCGCTGGCAGCCCTTGTGCGGCCTGGTCTCAAAAGACGATTACCTGGGCCATACGCAGCCTACCTATCCCTACAGCTCCTATTCGGCCGTGAAATTCATAAACGATAAACTACCCGCGGACGCCAAAGTGCTGATGGTCGGGGACGAGCGCAGTTTCTACCTGAAGAAAAGATTTATTGTCAGCTCCGTGTACGACAAGAACGCGCTTGTGGAGTACGCCTCCGCTTCCAAAGACGGCGCGGACCTGTACGCGCGCCTGCGGGCCGACGGGGTTACCCACTTACTTATAAATACCGCCGAGGCTATAAGGCTGGGCAGAGGTTACAGGATGTTCTATTGGGATGCCCGCGCACGCGGCGTCTTCTATGCTTTCTGGGCTCTCCACGCCAGAGAAGTTTTCGCTTTTGACGAGAAGCAGGGCGGAGCGTCCATTAACCGCGTAGCCGTGTATGAAATAGTTGACGCCCTGCCTGCCGGCTCTCCCCCCCAGTTTAACCTGATGAAAGAAGTTGTAATGAAAAATATTGACGCGAAGTAGCGGGGGTGGAGAAAGCGGAAAACGCAAAGATACGGCCGGCTATATTTTGCTTGCCTGAAAAATCTATAATAGTGTATATTATTGAAAGTATGATAAAAAACAAACTTTTTTTGACTTTAATACTTGCCTCTTTCATGGCGGGAGGGGTTCTCTCCGCAAAGCCGGCGCCCGCCCCGAAGCAGGCGGCTCCCGGGCTTATCAACGGCCTGACGGCCGCTGACATGCCTTACGACTCCGGGGGCGTGGCCCTCCTGAGGTGGCCGGCAAACCCTGCGGACACCGGCGGAACTGTTTACCAGATTTTTGTCTCCTCCCTGGAGACGGGCGGCTGGGTAAAAGCCGAAGAATTCGCGGCTTCGGCTAAAACCGGTAAAGATATTGACCTCCCTTTCTGGGCCTGGAACGGTTCCGCGTCCGAGCACGCGCTGAAAGTGGAAATGAACACCATCTTCGGAGAGGCAAAAGACGGGGCGGTTTTCCATTTTAAGGTCTCCGCGCTGGAAAACGGCAAACTTAAGGCCGAATCCCTTCCCGTGGACGCTTCCGCCCGGGGCAACTGGTTCCGCCTTGACCGGGTTAATAATCTTGTACTGCTCGTGTTGGTGGTCATAGTGTTCTTCTGGGCGGTTTCCCATGCGAAACGCAAAGGACTATTTATCCGCCGCATAGCCGGTCTTGACGCCATAGACGAGGCCATAGGCCGCGCCACCGAAATGGGCAAGCCTATCTATTACGTGCCCGGTATCGGCGATATGACTTATGTGTCCACTATCGCCTCCACTTTTATCCTGGGCGAGGTGTCAAAAAAAGTGGCGCAGTACGACAGCACGATAAAAGTTCCGCATTACAACCCGGTGGTTATGACGGTGTCAAAAGAGGTTGTTAAACAGGCTTTTCTTGAAGCCGGCCGCCCCGATTCCTACAGGGAGGACATCAACCAGTTCATCAGCGCGGACCAGTTCTCCTACGCCGCTTCCGTGGACGGCATGATCTCCCGCGAAAAACCCGCCGCCATATTCTTTATGGGCTTCTTCATGGCCGAGTCACTGCTGCTCTCCGAAGTGGGCGCTACGACGGGCGCCATACAGATAGCCGGCACGGATTCCGAGTCCCAGCTCCCGTTCTTCTTTACCTCCTGCGATTATACGCTTATCGGAGAGGAACTCTACGCCGCCGGGGCTTATCTTTCAAAAGAGCCCATGCTGATGAGCGCTCTTAAAGCGCAGGATTTCGGCAAGCTGATTGTTATGGTGTCGGTGGCCCTGGGCGCTATCCTCCTGTCAGTCGGCGGCCTCATGCATTGGAACGCTTTTACCGGCGTAATCGCGGATCTCTTCAAGGCTTATTGATAACTTATGAAATTAATAAAAAAGTATATACCTTTGGCGATAGTGTTCGTTTTCGGCATGCTGACGCTGCTGACTTACTACGTGCCGCATCAGCGCTCTATAGATTTCCTCGACGCCATGAACAAATGGGAAAATATAGTGTCGGCCTTCGCGTTTTTCCTGGGACTGATAAGCCTTTTTTACTCCCACTACGCCAGAATCTCCCGCAAGGCGGACGGCTGGGGCTACAGCCTTTTTGTCTATATAGGCTTCCTTGCCATAGCCGTGCCGTCGTACCTGAGCCACGGGAAGAATATGATCGGAGCGGCGCTTACCTGGCAGGGCTGGGCTTTTGAATATATATATAACCCGCTTTCCGCCACTATGTTCGCGGTGCTGGCTTTTTATATAGTTTCCACGGCCTATAAATCGTTCCGGATCAAATCGCTCCAGGCTTTTGTCCTTTTTGTGGCGGCCATGGTCCTTATCCTGGGCAACGTGCCGCTCGGCCAGATCATATGGGATAAGACGCTCGGTTGGACAAGCTACGCCATCTCCGACGTGGTGGACTGGATACTGCACGTCCCCGCGGTTGCCGGCAAGCGCGGCATCATGATAGGAATAGCCATAGGCGCGGCTGTGACCGCGCTTAAGATTATTTTCGGTATTGAGCGGCAATACCTCGGGAAGGATTAAACTTTATGTTAAAAGAAAAACTCAACGCAATTCTCAAAATAGACAGGCGCTGGATTTTCCTGGCCCTGACCCTGGTGCTGTTCGGCGCCATCATGCATCCGCTCGGCTTGATAAATAAAAAGATCTCAAAGGATACGCAGAACGCTTATGACTTTATGGATAAGCTGCCGGCCGGGTCTTTTGTCCTTTTAGACCTTGATTATGATCCCGCAACAAGCCCGGAGCTTAGCCCTCAGGCCGTAGCGGTGGTGCGCCACGCGTTCAGGAACAATCTGCGTTTGGGCGTGGTAACCTACGGCGCCGGGGCCACCGGCCTTATAGAGCAGCTTTTCTCTGTCGTCCCGGCGGAGTTCAAGAAAGAATACGGTAAGGATTATTTGATTTTCCCCTACCAGCCCAATGTCGTGGCCGTGATGACGCAGCTGGCCTCGGATATTTACGGCATATACGATAAAGATAAGGACGGAAAAGACGCTAAATCCCTGCCCGTTATGCGGGATGTGAAAAACTATAAGGATGTTGCGCTCGTGGTGTGTATCGCCGGGACTTCCATGCCGGACTACTGGGTGGCCTACGTGGGTGATAAATACGGGGTGCCTGTTATCGCCGGGGTTACCGCCATCAGCCAGCCCGGCTACGGGCCTTACCTGCAAAAGAAGCAGCTGAAGGGCCTTTTAGGCGGCATGAAGGGCGCCGCGGAGTATGAGCACCTTATCCAAACCCCGGGGAAGGGCACCTCCGGTATTGACGCGCTGAGCCTTGCCCACGTGATGGTCGCGGCCCTGATCATTGTTTCAAATATCGCGATGTTGGTACTTAAATATCTGTAAGCGGGGCTCTTGCCCTAATTTTATCTGGAGCGTGTATTCAATATGTCCCATACCTTTCTTATAGCCGGCGCCTGGATTTCCGCCGGTCTGACCATCTTCCTGTTTAGTTTCCTTTACAAGGACAACCCGTTCTTCAAGATCGCCGAGCACCTGTACCTGGGGGCCGGCATGGGCTGGTGGTTCCAGGTCTACCTTTACAGCGTCCTGCAGCCCAAGGTCTGGGAGCCGCTGGCCAATCACGCCCCGCATCCCTGGATGGTCTTGATCCCGGCCGTTCTGGGGCTTTCGCTTATAACGCAGTTTATCCCCAGGATCTCCTGGATCTCGCGCTATGGCTTTACTTTCCTGATGGGCTATGGTTCCGGCCTTGCTATCCCGGTAGGCCTTTCCACCGACTTCATAAACCAGATAGGCGGCACCATACAGCCTTTTGCCGTCGTTTCCGGGATGACCCCGTTCGCGCTTTTAAACGCCATCCTGGTGGCGGTTGGCGTTATCTGCGTGCTGGTCTACTTCTTTTTCTCGCTTGAGCATACCGGAGTTATTAAGAAAGTTTCAAATTTAGGGGTTTATTTCCTGATGATCTATTTTGGAGCCGCTTTCGGGAATACGGTCATGGCCAGGTTTTCACTGCTGTACGGGCGGTTCGACAAACTCTATCTCTTCTCGGGCAGAGATTATTTCTACGCCACGCAGGTAATACTGATAGCCATGGTCGGCTATTTTATTCTGCACGGGCTCTTCGGTAAAAAAGAAGCCGCCGAAGGCGAAACCGCGGGCTGATTAAACGCCGGGAGCCTGTCCGAAAGAAGCAATTTCGCCTGCAATTGCCGCTTTTGTCCTGCGACTCCTGGCGGCGTAAAACGGGCGGGCCGGATATTCCGGCCCGCCCTTTTTGCGCTATCGCCGTCTTGCTATTTGACTATTTCTATCTTCGCCTTCTGGCGCAGTTGCGCGGTTATCTCCGGCAGGCTTTGGGTTATAGCCTGGTTCAGGATGGCCATTTTAAGGTCGTCCTTGACCTTGCCAAAGGAAGCTTCCTGCGCCGGCTTGCGCTCTTCAGCCATGAAGATGCTGAAACCGTTGCCGGTAGCCAGCACCTTTGTGTACTGGCCGGGTTGAAGGGCGAATATTTCCTTCTCTATTTCCGGCAGCAGCATGCCCCGGGAGACGAAGCCCAGGCTGCCGTTGTTTTTCTTCAGGTTGGCGTCGGCGGATTTAAGCACCGAGAGCTTGGCGAAGTCCGCCCCTACGGAGGTGAGCAGCTGGTAGGCTTCGTCGGCTTCGGCCTTGGTGTTCACGAATATCTGGCTGAGCTTTATTGACTCCGGGGCGGCGAGCTTTTCCTTGTTCTTCTCAAAAAAAGCTTTCGCGTCTTCGTCGCTGACGGCTATTTTTTTTAAGGCTATCACCGTGTTCCTCGCAACTATCTGGCGGCCAAGGAGGGCTTTCAGGTCCTCCGTGGACCAGCCCACGGATTTAAGGTTCTTCTCGAACTCCGACTTGTCGGTGTAGCCGGCGAGCAGGCCTTTGTACCGGGCGTCTACGTCTTTAGGATCGGCCTTTATTCCCAGCTTTGTCGCTTCGGCCATAAGAAGTTTTTCATCTATAAGTTCGGAAAGCCCCTGCGCCCCGTACTGCCACCAGAGCTTTTTGGTGAGCTCCTCGTTGGTCACTTTTTTCCCGTCAACAAGGGCTACCGTCTTTTCTGCGGCAAAAAGCCCGGTGGCGCAAAGTACCAGGGCCGCCGCTGCCAGCGCGGTTTTCTTCATAAGTAATTTCTCCTATTTTTTTATAAAAAGTGTCTGGGTCGGATACGCGAACTCTATGGATACTTCCTTGAACTTGGCGATAACGGCGCGCAGAAAGTTTTCCTGGGTCTGCATATGAAAATTATAGTCGGGAGATTCCACGAAATAGACCGTTTCGAAATCTATGGAGAAGTCGCCCAGGCCGGACATATTGGAGTGGTCAAAAGTCGTTTTCTCAAGCCCGGAAACAGCCTCTTTTATCATGGAAGGGACCTGTTTAAGTTTCTCTAGCGGCGTATCGTAAACCACGGAGGTCTTGATAGCCACCCGCCGGCGCTTCATCTGCCTGTAGTTCTTAACCTCCATCCCAAGCAGTTTTGAATTGGAAACTATCAGGAGCTCGCCTGAAAGGCTGCGCACCCGTATTGATTTAAGGCCTAAATGCTCTACCGTCCCCGCGAGGGTGTCCGTTACTATGAAATCCCCTACGAGGAAAGGCTTGTCCAGCAATATTACGAAGAAGTTGAAAATGTCTCCGAGTATGGCCTGGGAGGCCAGCGCTACGGCCACACCGCCTATCCCCAGGCCGGCCAGTACGGCCGAGATGTTCACCCCCATATTCTCCAGTACGAAAAGGCCCGCGGCTACCCAGACGATGGCGCGCATTATAACCTGGGTGCTGGTGACCACGGAGGCCTTGGCCTCTTCCGAGAGTTCCCGTTTCGCGGCCAGTTTGGTTATCCCGTAGGAGAGAAGATGCTGGGCTATTGTGATGGCCCGGTAGGTAAATACCAGCAGAATTACCAGTTTAAGGCCCTTGTCCAGCAGCGGAGATATTTGAAGATAGCGGGACGCTATATAGACGGCGGCCAGCTGGTACTCTGACCAGTTGAATTTCTCTATGAGCGCTACGGCCAGGTCGTCCAGGTCCGTTTCCGTCTTTTCGGCCATGGCTTTAAGGCGGTTGATGCCGACGCCTTTTACTATGTAAAGCAAAGCGAGGGAGGCTAAGAAAGCGGCCAGGGCCAGCCCGTAGGCGGCTGGCGTATTGCCGAGGATAAGGCTAGTGTCCAACCAGTTCTGTATGGTGCCGTTCATGTCATAATTATAAAAAATAAGGCACCGTCGTAACAATGACGATTAAGAGGAAATACGAGCCGCGATATGCGAAGTCGGGGGAGGCCACGGGGACCGGGACGAAAAAACAGCGTCGCGCACACCGTGCGCGCGCTTCCGGGTCTCGGGGGGGGGGGGGGGGGG
>JAVHRY010000055.1:0-9162 GCA_036171915.1 Elusimicrobiales bacterium
GGAGCCAATTTGAACAGAGGACCCTTTGACGAGTATGTCAAAGGGTTTTCTATATGTGGCATAAAGAGTTTTCTCTCGGAGAACGTAGTTCGAGCAGAGCAAATTAAGGAACTCAGGCTTTTTGGCGACAACGCTTTTATGCTGCGCGATGGGTCATTTTAGACGATTTTATCTTCCAAAGGCCGCTTCGGGGAGCCAGATTTAAAGCCCCCTGCAAAGGGGGCTTTGAGTTCGGCCCGCTTTACAAAGGGCGGCTTTGCGCAAGGCCGCGCGGAATCATAACAAGGTTTTTGGGATTAAATATTTTTAGCGGACAGCAATGAAGAGGTATAATAAAGTAAGGGTAACGCAGTGTGCTGAATTAACCGGGATACTGTCCGTAAGCAAGCAGGGTCCGCGGATTAATTAGAATACGCCTCTGAAATATTTTATTGGATTCGGGACTATATCTGATTCTATGAACATTTTAATCGCGGATGACGACGCCAATCTTCTTAGTATGGTCAGCGAGCATCTGCACTCCCTTGGACATATCGCGGTTTGCGTGGGCGACGGCAACGAGTTGTTCGAAAAGCTGAAAGTATTCAAGGCCGATCTGGTAATCCTGGATATAAATATGCCGGGACTTGACGGCCTGGCCGTCTTTGAAAAAATGAAGAATTCGGAAGTCTATAAAAAAATCCCCGCTATTATCTGGAGCGGGCTTAAGATCCAGGAAGGCAAAACGGTAGCTTCAGAAAATCAGAAAGTCCGGTTTATTAAAAAGCCTTTCAGCATGGCCCAGTTGAACGCCCTCATAGAAGAAATAACTGGCCCCACCATCCTTCACGATTACGACAGCTATTTTAAGTAGGCGGAATCCGTCCCGGTGCGGCCTTATCTCCCGCCGGGGATTATTTAAGGTTCTTGTCTATGTGCGCCCAGGCGTTCTTCAGTTCCACCGTTAAATGTTGCAGTTCTGACGTGCCGATCGTGTCCAGTTTAGCGTAGCGCCCGGCTACTTTATCCACCATTCTCAGGTAGGTTTCCCTGTCAATAGTTCTCATCGACTCTATTTTTTCCAGAACTTCCCCTTTCATTTTAAGGGTCCAGCCGGAGATCTTGCTGCGGTTCTTCGCGCCGTTTTTTCCGTAGAGAAAATACGCGCCCGCCGCGGCTATGGCCGCTAGTCCTATCCCCGCCCCGATGAGCTTCCCGGTTTTTTTCATATCGGCTCCTGTAAATGACTTATGTCTGAAACGGGCACACGGCGGGCTTGGAAAGAGGCCCCGCCATAAGGCTATAATATCAAAAAAGGCGGCCCAATGCGTTAGGCCGGCAGTTTCCCGGGAGGCGTTAATGAGTGTATCTTCACATCTGAACCCTGAACCGGAGCGGCGGCTTTGGATAATACACGGCGGGGTGCGGCGTGCCTTGGAGTGGACCGAAATAAAACTCTGGGCGCTCACGGCCTTCGCCGCGGCCCAGCTGGCCCTGCTTAAAATAATATCGCCGGAGGGCGCGGTTTCCTATTGGGAGACGGTTCTGCTGGCGGCGGTGCTGCCTATAGGCCTAGCGGCGCTGTCGCCTTTTATAGAGGCGGCCCGGCAGCTCTCCTGGCTGGACCCCAATATGGACACGCGGTCCCCGGGCGATTCCCTGATAGTGGCGCACGATATAGCCAAGTATCCGCAGATAGAGCTTGTTGTCCGCCTGGATAAGTACCTGGGCGGCGGCGTAACGGCCACGCCGTATTACGAGGATATAGTGGGGCAGATAGTTATAGGCGCGCGCATCGCTGTGCGCAAGCACAGGCTCTTTCTCGCCGCTTGTGTTCCGGCGGGTCTTGTACAACTGGGGCTGCTCTGGCAGTTCCTCTCGCGTTAGCCTGGAGCCTGCAGTTAAAAACAGATTTTAGGCGAAGGCTCAGGGAACAGAATTTATTCTGCAGGATTCCCCGCAAAGCGGGCGGAGGGCCCAGCGCTATGCGCGCCCGGCCCCGGGGGGGGGCTGCGCAAAACCGCTATGAGGGCGGAAAGTTGCAGCTGCACCGTTCAGGTTAGCGGGGTTTCCGGCTGGAAACAAAATCCCCGGCGCTTTTTACAGCGCCGGGGATTTTTATGCCTGGTTGCCGCCTGAAATTATACTTTCAGGGGTTTCTTGGCCGCTTTCATCATTTTGGGATGATCTTTCCTGAACTGCTCTATTTCGGCTTTGTTGGTCTTTTCAAGTTCTTTGACGGCGGTTTTCTGTTCCGCTTTCTTGGCTTCAATAGCTTTACGGATATCGGCCTGGGGCTTGCCCTTGAGGCTTTCCCTGAGCGCCTTTACTTCGTCAATGTGTTTTTTCTTGAGTTCGGCTACGGCGTCTATATGCTTTTTCCTGAGCTGCTCAATTGTGACGACGGGCGCGGCCGGGGCGACAACGGGCTGCTGGACGGCGGCGGGGACCACTGCCGGCGCGGCAACGGGCTGGGCAGGGGTAGTAACCGCGGGATTGGCCGGGGCGGTATTGTTCTGGGCGTTCGCTGCAACTCCGAAGAAAGACACCAACGCTAAAGTCATTACGGTTTTCATTAGTTTATCTCCTGTTAAATTTACTGCTGTTCCTGAATGGTAGCATAAATATAACGGCGGTATGCAAATTACGGCTATAACCACTTATGCCGCGGATAGCGCCTGGCGAGCGCGGGTTTAAGTTTCGGGTAGCTCTCGGCCCAGAAGCTTTTCAGGTCTTTGGTCACCTGCACCGGCCGCATTGAGGGGGCCAGTATGTGTATCACCAGCGGCACGCGCCCCGCTGCCACGCGCGGGGTTTCGGCGAGCTGGAACAGGTCCTGGATCTTCGCTTCAAGATACGGCTCGCGGCCTTTTGGATATTTGATTTTAGCCCTGCGTCCCCCGGGCATTTCCAGGCGCGCCGGGGCATGCCTGTCTATAAGGCGGAGCTTTTCCCAGCCGAACCAGTCCTGCAGGGCCGGCAGCACCGGCCGCGTCCGGGCTTCGGCCACGCTGCGGGCCCCGGCGCAGATGTCCGCGGTGATCAGCTTTATGTCTTCTTCCGTTAAAGGCTCAAGTCCCAGGTCAGGACAGGCTTTTGAGAGGAACTCCACGCGGAGGAGCCACTCTTCAACTTCTTCGTCCCAGCGCTCCAGCTTCTGCCGCCCGGAGATGAACTCTTCGGCTATCAGGTCCGAGGAAGGCTTGCCCGGCTTTGCCGTGGTGATCTCCTGGCGGATGGTAATGCCGCGGTAGAGCGTAAGGGTTTCCGTAACCGGGGTAAGCATAGCCTCGTCCAGCGCCGGGCGGGAGAGAGTTTCGATATCGCCGGGGAAGGCTTCCCTCAGCCACTCTTCTTTTATTTCCGCGGCGAAAGAAAGGGTTATGTCCGCGCCGCCCTTCTGCCGGCTTTCCAGCGCCTCGCCGGCGCAGATAAGGGCCGCCCCGGCAGCCGCGCTTTTAGGGCTCAGCCTGGCGCGCCTGCCCCCGGGCAGCTGATAGCGGCCGCGTTGCGCGGAAAACAGCGCCGCCACGCGGTCTGGAAAGGCCAGCAGGAAGCACCTGGAGGCCAGCGCCAGCTCGCGCCCGCCTCCGGGTTTGGAAGCGCCGGCAAGCCTTTTTGCCAGGCGCCAGGCGTCGCGCGCCGCTGCCGGCTTGAGCCCGGCGCGCTGGCAGACGTAAGGTTCAAAGTCGGAATCGGCGCAGCGTTCCAGCGCCTTTATCACCTCGGCCAGGTCCGAGCGGGTGTCGCTTTCTCTCCGGGCGCCGGGGCCGCCATCTTCCAGCCAGAGGCCGCGGCCCTGCGCGGCGGCGGCTATTAAGGCGCACTCATAGGCGCAGCCAAGGCGCGCGCCTTCGACCAGCATGCGCGAATATCTTGGGTGAAGAGGGTACTTGGCCATCTCGCGCCCGGAGGCGGTCAGGTCGCCCTCGGGAGTTGAGGCGCCCAGTTCGCACAGCAGGGTTTGGGCGCGCAGGGTTTCCTCGGCGGCGGGCGGGTCCAGCCAGCGCAGCGCTTTAAAATCTTTGAAGCCGCAGGCTTTCAGCGTCAGCAGCGCCTCGCTAAGGTCCAGGCGCCTTATCTCGGGCTCAAGGGCGGCGGGGCGTCCCGCGTTGGCGCGCTCGGTCCAGAGCCGCGCGCAGACCCCCGGCGCGGTCCGCCCGGCGCGGCCCGCGCGCTGCGCGGCGGACCGGGCCGAAATGTGTTCGGTGAAAAGGGTGTTTATGCCGCGCGCCCCGTCGTAGCGCGCTATGCGGGCCAGCCCGCTGTCTATTACCGCGGTTACGCCTTGGATGGTAATGGAGGTCTCCGCGATGTTGGTGGCTATTATGATCTTGCGTTTCGCGGACGGCGCCAGGGCGGCGTCCTGCGCGCGGGGGGGCATTTCGCCGTGCAGCGGCAGCACCGTAAAACCTGACAGGGCGGGTATCTTGGCCAGCTCGGCGGCGGTGCGGTTTATTTCGTAGGCGCCGGGCATAAAGACCAGCGCGTGGCCTTCTTTCAGCGCTGGCAGCAGGCGGGCGCAGGTTTTTGCGGCGGCGTCCCAGGCCGGGAGCTTCTCCATTTCTGCGCCGCAGTACAGCGTACGCACCGGGAAAACCGTGCCCTCGGCCAGCACCGTCCCGCAGGGGGTAAGGTAGGCGGCCAGGGAGGTCTCGTCCAGGGTGGCGGACATCACCACTACCAGCAGGTCCGGGCGCGGGCCTTCCTGCAGCGCCAGGCAGGCGGCCAGGGTTATGTCCCCGTGCAGGTGGCGCTCGTGGAATTCGTCCAGTATGATCACCGAGTATTTTTTAAGCTGCGGGTCGGAGATAAGTTCCCGCAGCAGTATTCCCTCGGTCTCAAAGATCAGCCGCGTGCCGGGGCCGGTTCTGTCCTCAAAGCGCACCCGGTAGCCCACTTCGCCGCCGGTCCTGCCGCCGCGCTCGGCGGCCACCCGGTCGGCCAGCATCCGGGCCGCCAGCCTGCGCGGTTCGAGCACGGCTATCTTTCCCTTAAATTCTCCGTTGTCCAGCAGCAGCTGCGGGACCTTCGTGGATTTGCCCGAGCCCGGGGGGGAGGAAATTATAAGCCTGCGGCTTTTGGCCGCGGCTTTTATTATCAGGCCGGCTTTCTGCAGTATGGGCAATTGCATGCGGTGTTATTATTATCCAATTAAAAGAGGCGGTTTGTGAAACTTCAGGAAGGCTGGCGGAAGGAAACTTCAGCGAAAAAACCGGCATGGTCCGACAACCTGGAACAGTTCCCGCGCAGCAGGCGGGCTTTTAATACCCTGAAGCCGCGCAGGTAGATGCGGTCCAGCGGGAAGATAGGCAGCATGGAGGGGAAAGTGCGCAGTTTGCGCCCGTAAAGTTCAAGGCCCGCGTCCCGCATCAGAAGGCGCGTTTCCAGCTCGTCCTTCTTGCTCCTGCGCCATTCGTTGAAATCCCCTGCAACTATAAGCGGCTCGTCTTTAGGGACGAAATCCTGCACGTACTTCGCGAGTTTTTGCAGCTGTTTTTTGCGGGACCGCTTAAAGAGCCCGAGGTGTATGCAGATGCAGTGCAGCCCGGCGGTATGGCGCGGCAGCTTTATGCGCGCGTAGAGCATGCCCCTATGCTCAAGCCTGTTGGTGGAGATGTTCACCTGGTCGAAGAACAGTATGGGGAAGCGCGACAGGATGGCGTTGCCGTGGTGGCCGGCGGTATAAATAGCGTTCTTGCCGTAGACACAGTCCAGCCCCCCGGTCTCCGCTATGTATTCGTGCTGGGATTTAACGGGCCAGTCCTTGTGCCTGGCGGCTTTGCGCCGGTTCTCGCCTACCACTTCCTGCATGAAAATTATGTCCGCCCCGGACGAGTGGATGCATTCGCGCAGCTTGGGCAGCACGAAATTCCTGTTCAGGGGTGAAAAGCCCTTGTGCAGGTTTATGGTTAACAGGCGCAGTTTCAAACGGTTTACCTCTCCGCTTATGATACAAAAAACGCCCGGGGGTTACCCCGGGAGTTCTGCAGTGTAAGTGAGGCTCAACCTCAATTTCCAGAGGTTGAGCCTCCTCCTTCTTGCGCTCAGTAGCGGTAATGGTCGGCCTTGTACGGGCCTTCCACCTTTACGCCGATATATTCGGCCTGCTCTTTGGAGAGCTTGGTCAGCTTCACGCCGATCTTTTCCAGGTGCAGGCGTGCCACTTCCTCGTCCAGGTGCTTGGGCAGGCGGTACACGCCCACGGCCATCTTCTTGGTCCACAGCTCAAGCTGGGCCAGCGTCTGGTTGGAAAAGGAGTTGCTCATCACGAACGACGGGTGGCCCTTGGCGCAGCCGAGGTTTACCAGGCGGCCCTGCGCCAGCACGTAGATGGCCCGGCCGGAGGGGAGATCGTAGCGGTCCACCTGCGGCTTAATGTTGACCTGCTTCACGCCCTTGGCCTTGTTCAGCGCGGCCATCTGGATCTCGTCGTCGAAATGCCCGATGTTGCAGACTATGGCCTGGTCCTTCATCTTGAGCATGTGCTCGAGCTTGATGATGTCGCGGTTGCCGGTGGTGGTGACGTAAATGTCGGCAACGCCCAGCGTGTCTTCCACGGTCTTCACCTCGAAGCCTTCCATCGCGGCCTGCAGCGCGCAGATGGGGTCTATCTCGGTCACTATCACGCGCGCGCCGAAGCCGTGCATGGAGCGGGCGCAGCCTTTGCCCACGTCGCCGTAGCCGCAGACCACTACCACTTTGCCGGCTATCATCACGTCGGTGGCGCGCTTAATGCCGTCCGCCAGGGATTCGCGGCAGCCGTACAGGTTGTCGAACTTGGACTTGGTCACGGAATCGTTCACATTGATGGCGGGCACCATCAACTGGCCGGCCTCGTGCATCTGGTACAGGCGGTGCACGCCGGTGGTGGTCTCCTCGGAGACGCCTTTCCAGTCCTTCACGGCTTCGTGCCAGCGGCGGGGGGTTTTCTTCAGGATGGCTTTAAGGGAGAGGTTGAGCTCTATTTCGTCCTCGCCGCCGGCTTTGGCGTCGAGTATTTTAGGGTTCTTTTCCGCGGCCACGCCGCGGTGCATCATCATGGTGGCGTCGCCGCCGTCGTCCACTATAAGGTTGGGACCTTTGCCGCCGCCGAAATCGAGGGCCTTTTCGGTGCACCACCAGTATTCGGCCAGCGTCTCGCCTTTCCAGGCGAACACCGGTATGCCGGTGGCGGCGATGGCCGCGGCGGCCTGGTCGCTGGTGGAGTAAATGTTGCAGGAGCACCAGCGCACTTCGGCGCCGAGCGCGGAGAGCGTCTCTATAAGGACGGCGGTCTGCGTGGTCATGTGGAGGGAGCCCATCACGCGCGCGCCCTTGAGCGGCTTTTTAGCCGCGAATTTGGCGCGGATGGACATAAGCCCCGGCATCTCTTTTTCCGCTATCTCTACCTCGCGGCGGCCCCAGGCGGCCAGGCTCATGTCTTTAACTTTAAAGTCGTTCTTCATGGTCTTAAGTTTCTCCTTGGTTATTGCGGGCATAGTCCCTCCTGCTAAATTATCTCTCTAGTATAACTTTTTCCCGGGCCGCAGGGAAACAAGCCTATGTTGCGCCGTAACAAGCGCTATGCGCACCAGACGGCCAACCCGCCGGTTTTGTACAATTTGTATATGAAATTTAAACGCACGCTCCTTATATTAACCGCGGCGCTCTTTTTCCCTCTTTCCGGCTTTACGGCAGATTACGTAATAGAGCGCTCTACCTATTATCTTACCTTCCAGCAGCAGGAGTTCCGGGATTTTCCCGCTCCGCCCGCGGCGGGGTCTAAAGCCGACCTGGCCGATCTGGCGGCGTTAAAGGACTGGCAGGCCAGGCGCACTCCGGCACAGTGCGCCAAAGCCGCCGCCGAAGCCCACGCGACCTACGAGGAATTTTTTGGCGGCCTTACGCCTTTCCCGGCCCCTATGCCCGAGGCCGCCGCGCGGATCTTCGCCCGCGTGCGGAGCGAGGCCGACGGGACGATCTCGGGAATAAAAGATAAGTATAAAAGACCCCGGCCTTTCCACCGCGACGCCGCGCTGGACCCGTGCCTCGGGCGCATAGGCGGCCTGGCCTATCCCAGCGGCCATGCCGCGATATCGCGCCTTTTCGCCCTTATGCTCGGCGATCTTGTCCCCGCGCGGAAAAAAGAATTCCTGGCGCGCGCCGACGCGGCCGCGCTGGACCGTGTTATAGGCGGCGTGCACCACCCCTCGGACATAGAGGCCGGCAAAATGATCGCCGGCAAACTTTACCGGGCCTATAAGAAAAGCCCCGCCTTCCGCGCGGACATGGGGACGCTCAGGGGCCTGCTTGTTAAAGAGGAGGCGGGAAGTCATGGACGATAAAGACAGGCTGGTCTATTCTACTGGGCCCGGCGGCAAAGTGAACTGCCCCAACTGCGGCAAGTCGCCCTGCGCCTGCCCGGAAGGGCTGGCGGGCGAAGTCCGCAAGCGCACCCAGACCGAACCGGTGCGGGTTTCTTTCCGCCGCACCGGCAAGGGCAGCGGGCTTACGCTGGTGGAAAAACTGCCCATGCACCCGGCGGGCAAGGAAGAGCTGATCAAAAAATTCAAGAAGCGCCTGGGGGTTGGCGGCACCGTCAAGAACGGCGTGCTGGAAATACAGGGCGACCGCCGGGATTTTATTAAAACAGAACTTGAGGCCGCGGGTTATAAGGTAAGGCTTATCGGTTAGGGGCGTTCCAGTACCACTCTATCTGCACGGGGCTTGGCGCGCCGTCAACCGCCGGGTTATCTTCTGCCTGGTCCATCCGCGGCAGTATATCGCTCAGCTTCCAGTTGTCCGCCTGCCGGCCGAAAACCCAGTACTCCGTAAAAGACCGCGGCGCCTCGTCGCGGGACAGCGTCTTGCCGCTGCGCAGCATGGCGCGTATGGCGCTGCTGGTCACCCTGGCCGTAAACTCGTCGAAGGCCCGCCCGGTTTTTTCCGCGGGGCTGGTTAGGACTATCTCAGCCCGGCGTACAAAAAAGCTGCTGAACTCAAAAGACAGCGCTTCCGCGCGGCGGGCTTCCATTATCCGGTTAAGTTTAGCAAGCGCTTCGTCGGAGACGAAGTCCGCGCTGAGCAGGGAACTATCATTCCTGCCCCAGGCCCCGTATACGCTTTCAAAGGCTAGTGTGGCCGCTATCTCCATCTTTTGCCGGTCCCATTTATCGGCGCCGGGGGGGGGGGGGGGGGGGG
>JAVHRY010000055.1:9172-14456 GCA_036171915.1 Elusimicrobiales bacterium
CGCGATGGCGGCGGCCGGCGCGTAATCTACGGCGGGCTGAAATCTTAAGGCGTACTGGTCCCGGGCCAAAGCCGGGCCGCTTTCCGGTTTGTCCGGGAGGTTGGGCGCGGTTAGAATATCCGGGTCCGTAGTCTGGTCTATACGGGCCAGCGCCCAACCGCCGTTAAGCTGGTAGAAGGTCCAGAACTCCTGGAAGGGGGCCGGCTCGGGGTTGCCGCTGCGCCGGAAATTAGTGTTTTCATCTATAATGTAATCCCGCGCCGAGGCCGTTATCAGGGCCGTGAAGGAGCGCCCCTCCTGTTCCTCCGGGCAGTTCACGTTCACAAAGTCTACGCGCAGGATCTGCAGGCCCTCCATCATGTTGATCTCGCCCCTGTCCTTCATAGCTTCCACTTCGGCGCTGTGCTCGGAGAAGATATCGGGCATCATAAGGGCGCGCAGCGGCGTGTAATCGCGGGCCTGCCAGGCGGCCTCCACCCGGGTGAAAATATCCCGCACCAGGCTTTCCAGCGCTTCGGGGTTGAAGTCCGCGTCCTTGCGGGCCAGGCTCCTTATTATCTCCAGGGTGGCGCCTGCCCTGGGCTGCACAACTGCGTCCTCTAAAATGTTATTTTTAGTCCAGCCCCCGAAGTTGTCCCGTTTCCGTTCAGACAGGAACACCATGCCCTTGAGCAGGATAAAAGTCCCGATCAAGGCGAAAAGGAGGTTGTCTCCCGAAGACCGGCCGCCGCTGTAATACCTGCCGTTACTGTAGTAGCCGCTGCTGTGGTAAAACCCGCTTCCTCCTCCGCCGCCGCCCCCGCCGCCGCCCCCGCCGCCGGCCCTGGCGAAGGCCGGGGCCGCGGGCGCAAACAGCAGGGCCGCGAGCAGCAGGAATTTCATTGTTTTAACGCAGGGCCGCTATGAGGCCGCCCAGCACGGAGGCTGCTATTATTAGGCTGACTCCGAGTATGGCGGCGGAAACGATGCGCCCGAAATAGTCCGCAACGGCGCGGTTGCCGCGTATGATCTCCTTCCCTTCGTCCATATCCGGGGTTATTTTGTCGAAGATAGCCGGGATGCGGGAAGAAAACCAGATAAGTAAAAACGAGCCGGCGCAAGCGCCTATGAGCACGAATATAACCGCCCAGGCTACGTTGATCAGTGTCGCTGTCATATTTCCTCCGTTAACCTGAAAGTTGCAGCCGCAACTTTTTCGCCCGCTTCGCGGGAATCCTGCAGAATGTGTCTGTTCGCTGCCTTTTGAAATGAGAACTATCTTGAGCTGCAGAATTCAGGCTAAAATGCCGCGCGCGCTTATTTCTGCCGTCAGATTATTATATAAAAAGGAACGCATATTTTCCGGAAGGCCTTTAAAATGCTAAAATATTATCTCGGCAGTTCCCGGTTGGCTTGATTTCCTTTGTCCTGTCAGTTTCCGGAAAAATTTGCTAAAAAAGCCCGCGGCCGGGCAGAGTTTCTATGATAACCGTCAGAAATATCTATAAATCTTTTTCTTCACAGGTCCTTTTTGAGGACGCCTCCCTGCAGATAAACGAGGGGGAACGCTTCGCGCTGGTGGGCCCCAACGGATCGGGCAAGTCCACGCTTTTTAAAATGATGTTGCGCGAGGAAGAGGCGGACGAGGGCGAGATACAATTCAAAAAAGGCGTGGTAGTGGGCTACCTGCCGCAGGAAAACGCGCCCACTTCCGAACACACCGTAGTAGAAGAAACCCTGGACGGGGTGGAAGACTATGACGGGCGCATAGAGGCGGAGGCCAAGGCCATCCTGATGGGGCTGGGCTTCAAGGTTACCGATTTTACCCGCAGGGTCAATACGCTAAGCGGAGGTTGGTCCATGCGCGTCGCCATGGCAAAACTCCTGGTTAAAAAGCCCGACTTGCTGCTGCTGGACGAGCCCACCAACCACCTGGATCTGGATTCCCTGCTGTGGCTGCAGGATTACCTGGCAGGCTACCAGGGGGCTATTTTTGTCATTTCCCACGACCGCGCTTTCGTCAATACCGTCTGCAAAGCCATCATCTCGGTGCAGGAGCATACGCTGCGCGTCTATTACGGCGACTATGAAAATTTCCTGGCCCAGCGCCAGTCGGAAAAAGAGAAAATTTATTCAGCCTGGCGCCAGCAGCAGGAAGAGATTGCCCAGATGGAAGATTTTATCGCCCGCAACAGGTCGCGCGTTTCCACGGCGTCGCGCGTGCAGAGCATGATAAAGCGCCTGGATAAAGTGGAGCGCATAGAACTGCCCGCGGAAACCAAGACCGTTAAAATGCGCTTTCCCCAGCCCAGCCGTACCGGCACCAAGGTGCTTGAGCTGAAGAATATCAGCAAAGTTTATAACGTGCCCGGCCACGAGCCCATAAGGGTTTACGAGGGCTTTGATTTCGAGCTGCAGCGCGGCCAGAAGATGGCTTTTGTAGGCCATAACGGCGCCGGTAAGTCTACGCTTTTAAAAATGCTGGCCGGGGTAATAGAGCCGGATTCCGGCGAGTGCAAGCCGGGCCTCAACGTTAAGACCGGCTATTTCTCCCAGCACCGCGAAGGCATCCTGGACCCGAGGAAGACCGTGCTGCAGGAAGCCATGGACAACGACCGGATGAACCCCGAACTGACCGTGCGCACCGTGCTCGGCACCTTCCTGTTCCCCGGCGACAACGTCTATAAGAAAACCGAGGTGCTTTCCGGAGGAGAAAAGAGCCGCCTGATGCTGGTGAAGCTGCTGATGGACCCGCCCAATGTTATACTGATGGACGAGCCGACCACGCACCTTGACATCGCCAGCGTCGACGCCCTGATACTGGCGCTGAAGGAATTCCAGGGGACTATCTGTTTTATAAGCCACGATATCTATTTCATAAACGCGCTGGCTGATTCAGTGGTGCACATTGAAAAGGGAAAGACCACGGTCTATCCGGGCAACTACGACTATTTCCGCCGCAGGCAGGCGCAGATACAGGCGGACGCCGCGGTCTTAAGCAGGAAGGAAGAAGCAAAGCCGGCGCCTAAACGCGACAACGCGGACTGGGAAGTGAAAAAACGCCAGGAAGCCGAAGGCCGCAAAAAAAACCGCCGTTCCGAGACGCTGAAAAAAGAAATAGCCTACTCCAAGAAAACGGTGGAAAGTCTGGCCGCAAAAATGTCCGTCCCCGAAATCCATTCTGATTACAGGCAGGTAAAAGAACTTGGTGAAAAAATAACGGCGCTGGAAGCCAAGATTTCCGCCTACAGCGAAGAACTAAAGGCGCTGGAAGCAGGCGAAGTGGCCAGCAGCTCTTAAACGGAGTATGGCCGGTGGGGGGCGCGGCGGACGAGGGGGCCGGATAGCAAAACCCTCTCGGAAGGCGAGGCTTGCGTAAGCGCCGAGCCTGAGAGCGGGAAGCGCGCGCACGGTGTGCGCGACACTGTTTTTGCGATCCGGCCACCTTGGCCGCCGCCTGAGAGGAGCAGAACCTGCTGATTTTTTGGTTTTTTAAGGAGAACATCACAAATGCAACACGACACCGCCAAGCGCCGGCCCGACTTGCGCAACATCGCTATTATCGCCCACGTTGACCACGGCAAAACCACACTCGTGGACGCTATGCTCAAACAGACCGGCGCCTTCCACGACAAGTCAGGAGAGGAAGCCATCTGTATAATGGATTCCAATGACCTTGAGCGTGAGCGCGGTATCACCATACTCTCAAAGAACACCTCCGTCCGCTATAAAGACACCACCATCCACATAGTCGACACCCCCGGCCACGCCGACTTCGGCAGCGAAGTGGAACGCGTGCTGCGCATGGTGGACGGCGTTCTCCTCCTGGTGGACGCGCTGGACGGTCCCATGCCCCAGACCCGCTTCGTGCTTAAAAAATCGCTGGCGCTAGGCCTGCGCCCCATAGTAGTGATAAACAAGGTGGACCGCCTGAACTGCGACCCGCACGCTTCTCTGGACAAGGTCTTCGCGCTGTTTATGGAACTGGGCGCCACCGACGCGCAGCTGGATTTCCCGATAGTTTACGCCGTGGGCCGCGACGGCTGGGCTTCGCCCGACTTTAACGCGAAAAAAACGGACCTGTCCTACCTTTTTGAAACTATCATCAAATATGTTCCCGGCCCCCTGAACCTGGACGACCAGCCCCTGCGGCTGCTGGTTACCATGCTGGATTACAGTTCTTACACCGGGCGTATAGGCGTGGGCCGCATAGTGCAGGGCAAGATAGCCTCCGGCCAGCAGGTCTCAATAGCCTGTCCCACTTCCCAGCCGAAAATACGCAAGGTAATGCAGCTGATGGGTTATAAGAACTTTGAACGCGTAGTTATCAATGAAGCCCGCTCAGGCGACATTGTGGCTGTGGCGGGCCTTGAAGGCATCGAGGTCGGCGATACCGTTTCCGATCCCGAAAACCCGGGCGTGCTCCCCGGCCTGGAAATAGAACAGCCCACTCTCGCGATGGAATTCTATCCCAACGACGGGCCTTTCTCCGGCCGCGAAGGCAAGTTCGTGACGGCTACCCAGTTGCGCGACCGCCTGCTCAAGGAGCAGCAGATCAACGTCGGTCTGAAGATAGAGGAAATCCCGGGCGAATCCGGTTTCAAGGTTTCCGGCCGCGGCGAACTGCATCTCTCCATCCTTATAGAGACCATGCGGCGCGAGGGTTTCGAGCTCTGCGTTTCAAAGATGGTCGTCATTACCCACGAGGAGAACGGCGTGACCGTAGAGCCCGTGGAAATGCTGATGCTGGACTCACCGACCGAATTCCAGGGCGCGGTAATGAACGGCCTTGGCGCCCGCGGCGCCCAGCTGAAGAACATGAGCATAGGCGAAGACGGCCGCGTGCGCTTCGAGTATATCATCTCGTCGCGCGCCCTGATCGGCTTCAAGTCCGAATTCATGACCTTTACCAAGGGCTCGGGGCTTATGCACCACAGCTTCAGCGGCTTCCTGCCCGTGGGCAATTTCAACAGGCCCAAGCGCAACGGCGTCTTCATCGCCAAAGAAGCCGGCCTCTCAACCGGCTATGCGCTTAACAGCCTGCAGGACCACGGCATAATGTGCGTCGGCCCCGGCCAGGATATTTACGCCGGACAGATCGTGGGCGAGCATTGCCGCGCCAACGACCTGGTGGTGAACCCCTGCAAGGAAAAGCAGCAATCCAACATGCGTTCTTCCACCGCCGACGCGTCCATCTGCCTGACCCCGTACCGCAATATGAGCCTGGAGCAGGCCATCGAGTACGTCGAGGACGACGAGTTCGTGGAAGTTACGCCTAAGACCCTGCGGCTGCGCAAGAAAGTGC
>JAVHRY010000056.1:0-14398 GCA_036171915.1 Elusimicrobiales bacterium
GGCCCGGGCCTTCCGCCGCTGCCGGAAGGTTCGGCCCTCTACGTAGAAGCCCTCGCGGCCAGGCCGGCGGGGCTGGTTTGCGCGCTGAAGGCGCGGATGGCCCCCGCGGCCTGGCTTACCGGGGCGCGCTGCCCCGGCCCCGACGACACGGCCGCTATTTTTTATTCCTCCGGCTCCACCAGCGCGCCCAGGGGCGTAATGTTGAGCCACCATAATATACTTTCGAACATAGACTCCCTGCGCATAGTGCTGGACCTGACGGGAAAAGACACCCTGTGCTCCCCGCTGCCGTTCTTTCACCCGCTCGGCTACACGGCCGCGCTCTGGTTCCCCGTACTGAGCGGAACGCCCGTCTCATATCATTCCAACCCCCTGGAAGCCGGCGCTATCGCGCGCCTGGTCCGGCGGCGGAAAGCTACCGTGCTTTTTGCCACGCCGCCCCTGCTGCGCCTCTATGCCCGCAAGGCGACGAAAGAAGATTTCGCGAGCCTGAAGCGCGTGCTGGCGGGCGCGGAAAGATTAAAGCCCTCCCTTGCGGCCGCGTTCGAGAAAAAATTCGGCCTGCGTCCGCTGGAGGGTTACGGCGCGGCTGAACTGGCGCCGGTGGCTTCTTTGTCGGTACCGCACGCGGACAAGGACAGCGAGTTCCAGACCGGCTGGAAAGCCGGCAGCGCGGGCCTGCCCCTGCCCGGCGTGGCCATGAAGGTGGTGGACCCCGTCACGGGGGAGCCTCTGCCCGCGGGCCGCGAAGGGCTTTTACTGGTAAAGGGACCCAACGTAATGAAAGGTTATTTAAACCAGCCGGCCCTGACCGCGGAAGTAATAAAAGCCGGCTGGTACCGCACCGGCGACGTGGCGCGCATCGACGAGGAAGGCTTTGTTACCATAGAAGACCGCTATTCCCGCTTTACGCGCGTAGGCGGGGAGCTGGTGCCCCACCTGGCAGTGGAGGAAGCGCTGCAGGACGGGCTGGGCACAGCCCGGCGCGTGGCGGCGGCCGCCTCGGTGCCCGACGGCTCCGGGGGAGAGAGGCTGGCGCTGCTTTACTCCTCCGGTGAGCCCGGCCGGCTGCGCGCGATCATAGCGGTTAGTTCCCTGCCGCCGGCCTGGCGGCCGCGCCCCGATGACTATTACAAAACGCGCCGCATTCCCGTTACCGGGGGCAAATTGGACCTTAAAGCCCTCAACCTTTTAGCCCGCGAACTGGCCGCCGGGCGCGCCCGGCAGCCCGGCTAAACCGGCTCCGGCCGCTTTTTCAACCGGCGCCCTTTTCCTACTTTGGTAGAATAATCTATATGAGCCGCCCAGCCGCTGTCACGACCGCCGTTTTCCTGCTGTTCTGCGCCGGAGCCGGCGGCTACGCCGCGCCGGAAAAAGAATTAAGCGCTTCGGAATTACTGGAAAGATTTCCCGCCCTTCTTGAATCAGCGCCCGCCCCCCCCGAAGTGACCGAAACCGAGGTTATCGAGATGGAGGAGGGCGACCCGCAAACATATATCTTCATACACGGGGCGCAGGCGCACCCGCCGAAACCCGTAAACCTGGGCGGGGACGGCCGCCTTACCTTAACCCGCCCTGACGCCGGGGAAAGAATAACCGCCGTCTACCGCAACAGGAATGGCACTTACAACCAGGGCGGGTTAAATAAACTGAACCACATCATGCGCTGCCGGCTTACCGGCAGGGAAGCCCCGGTTTCCATAAAGCTCATAGAGATCCTGGACGCCGTTGAGGACCGGTTCGGCAAGCGCGGGCTTACCATTTTAAGCGGCTACCGCACGCCAAAGCTCAACAGCAGGGTGCCCGGGGCGGCGCGCCGCAGCCTGCATATGCTGGGCTGGGCGGCGGATATAAGGATCCCCGGCCGCGCCCCCGCCGAGTTGGCGGCGTACGCCAGGGAAATCAAACAGGGAGGCGTCGGCTACTACCCGGACGCCGCTTTTATCCACCTGGACTCGGGCCGGCCCAGGCACTGGGTGGTCAGGCGCCCTGCCGCCCCCCGCCCCGCCGCCGCGGGACGATGACCCGGCCGCCGGAAAATACTCTTTAACTTTTTTCACTACCCGCGTTATCCAGGATGCGCGCAGCCGGTAACCACCGAAATGGAGTTTTTTTCCGTTTCTGAATAATGCTCAAAAAGCCGGTTTCCGGCCCAGGCCGCTGGGCCTGAAAATACACCTACGGCCCTGAAGAGCATACAGTATGAAATCCAGGGCCGGCCCCATTGTTTATATAATGTACGTGAGCGCTTTAAACTTATCATAACCCCAAGAAAGACATTTATGGGGACCGGTAAGAAGTGTTATAAATGCCCGGCGCTTTTCCTCTTTATGCTCCCTGTAATAGCCAAGGCCGTTTTTCAGACTCCGGCCGCCGCGGCTTTCCTTAACCCGCGGCTGGCCAGCGCCTGGCCGCGCCGGTTCAGACCGACGCACGTGCGCCTGATAACTTCCGGCGAACTAAAAGAATGGGTCCTCCATGAAGACGGGCAGGTACTCGTCATCAACAAGCCGGGGGATATTGTCTGCCACCCTTCCAAGGCGGGCCCCTGCTCCAGCCTTGCGGGCGCGGTGCGCGAACACTTCGGCTTTGCCGCGGCGCACCTGGCTTTCCGCCTTGACCGCGAGACCAGCGGGGTGGTGGTGTTAGCGAAGGATCCAGAGGTGGCCGCCCGCCTGCAGGCCGCGCTCAGGCTGCGCCTGGCGGGCAAGGCCTACCTCGCTGTAATGACAGGCGCTTTAGAGCGGCCCGTAACCGTAGACCAGCCCCTTGGAAACGACGAGAGCAGCCCGGTTTTCGCGAAATCGGCGGTGCGCCCCGACGGGCAGGCCGCGGTAACGCGCTTTACCCCGCTTGCCTGCGGCGGCGGCTTCACGCTGGCGCGCGTAGTTACCGAAACCGGCCGCAAGCACCAGATAAGGGCCCACGCGCAATGGCTGGGCAAATGCATAGTCGGCGACAAGATCTACGGCCCGGACGCGCGCTGCTTTCTGGACTTTATAGACCGCGGCTGGACCCCCGCCCTGGCGGAGCAGCTCCTGCTGCCCAGGCAGGCCCTGCATTGCGCCGAAATAGATCTTAGAAAGGCGGGGCTGGACCGCGTGTTCTCCGCCCCGCTGCCCCCCGACCTGCGCGCCTTCTGCGGCGAGCGGGGTATTGTAATTCCCGCCGGCATATAAGCCCCCCCCCGCTCGGGACTTCGCCAAAAAGCACCGCTCTTTTTGTTATTATAGCGTTAAGGAAAGGTTATGCGATTCAGACAGCAGCAAGTGTCCAGGCGCGGCGCGGGATGTAGTCCGCCCGGAGGACGGCCGGGATACCCCCGCGCACCCGGAAGATGGAAACCCTTGCGTCGGTTTCCCCCCGCCTGGGGAAATTAAGGCGGGGCCCCCTATCCGCAAGGGTGCGCGGGGGCATCCCGGCCATCCTCCTCCGCTCCGTGTTCCCTACTGCCTGAATCGCAGACTGTTAAGGAAAGGTTGCCGACACGCATGATGTCTGATGAAGTTTTGCTGGATTTCTGCCGCGCGCTTATTTCAACCGTGCGCAGCGGCCTTACGCTCAGCGACGCTTTTGCCACCCTCGCCAAATCTTCGCGGCACGGCAGGGTGATAGCGCGCGCGGCAAAACTTACGTCCGGGGGCGCGTTCCTGCACGAGGCGTTCGCCGCCCAGGGCATTTTTCCGCCGGTCTTCATAGCCCTGCTCCGGGCCGGGGAAGAGGGCGGCAAGATAGACGATTTCCTCGAGATCTACGCCGACTGCCTTGAGGTCCGCGTTAAATTCCGCAGGCAGATAGAGCGCCTGCTCTTTTACCCGCTGGTCGTGCTTGTCCTGGCGGCGGTATTATTCCTGGTGGTTTCCTTCAAAGTCGTGCCGATGGTGATGGAGCCGCTTATGAGCTCCGGCGCGGCCCTGCCGCCCCGGGCCTTTTTTTTCACCGCCCTGGCCGAAAGTTTGTACGCGAACTGGTATAAGCTGCTGGCGGGAGGGGCCTTGGCGGCGCTCGCGCTCAGTTGGCTGCTGCGCTCCGGGCCGGGGCGCAAAGCGCGCGGGCTGGCCGGGCATTGGCTCCCTTTATGCCGTTACGCCACCTCGGAGGGCAGGTTTTATTATATATACACCACAATAGGCCTGCTGCTTAAGGCCGGGCTCCCCCTGGGCGCCATGATGGAAGTGCTCCTGCAATTCTCCGAGGATGACCTTATAACCAGGCGCCGCCTGCGGCGCTCTTCGCAGATGCTGGCGGCCGGGGCCGGCTTCGCGGAAAGCACCGCCGGGCTTATGCAGGAGGCTGACCGCCACGCCATTGAGATAGCCGAAAAAGCGGGCCGTCTCGACGATACTATCCTCTCCCGCGCAAAACTTCATTATGACCGGCACCTGCACCGGTTAAAGCAGCTGGTGACAGCCTTTAATATCTCCACGATGGCGGCGATCGCTTTGCTTTGCTTCGGCCTGGTAATGACCGTCGCCTGGCCGGCGATCTCCGTGCTGGGCGGGACTAAAAACGCCATGCAGAGCCTGGGCCTTACCGGCCAGGGCGCGGGCTCGGGCCCGGCTCAGCCCGGGGGCGCGCCGCGGACAGGCGCTCAGGCGCCCGGGGCGGAACCCCCCGGGACCGATTTATTCAACGAGAAATACGGCGGGAAAGTATCGGACTTTATACGGCAATACGGAAAAATCCCCGGGCAGGGAGAGGGCTCCGGCGGCGGAAAGACAGCCGGCCCGGCTAAGAAAAAGCTGGGGCCCGTAGTTCCCGTACGGAAGATACAATTTAACCAGGCGCAGCCCACAACCATACAGCCATCAAATATAACCGGCCGGTAAGGCGGCTCCTCCCGGGCGAAGCGGGTGCCGGAGACGCCGTATTTATTACACCCTAAAAAATATCCCACCGGGTGCTCCGGCGGGAAAGATGAACAACCGCGGCCTCTTAATTGGGCAGCGCCACGGTGAAAGCGGAACCTTTCTGCAGCTGGGACTTGGCGAACACGCGGCCGCCGTGAGCCTCGGCTATTTTACGCACCAGGGCCAGCCCCAGCCCCCAGCCTTCAACCTGGCCGGTAAAACTGGACTCAACCTGGTAAAATTTATGGAAAATATTTTCCAGCTCTTCCCCGGGGATGCCCGGCCCGTTGTCCCCCACCGAAATAAGAGTGTAGCCGTTTCGCTTCTGCGCGGAAAGTATTACCAGCTTCTCCTGCCCGGGGTTGAACTTGACGGCGTTATCTATAAGGCTGCGCAGGGCGCTGGCGAGCAGTTTGCGGTCCGCCCTGACCCTGATAGGTTCCGGCACCGCGAGTTTGAAGGTCAGGCCGGGGATAAACTTGAGCTTTTCCCGCATATCCGCGGTTACTTCCCCGAGAAAATCGGCCGTGTCGAACTCGATCTTTTCAAGCGAGGCGGCTTCCATGCTGTCGACGGTCACAAAATTAAGCAGGCTCTCTACCAGGGAGTTGAGCTTTAGCCCCTGCCCGTAAATGGCGTCGGCTGATTTCGCCACGATCTCGGGCAGGTTCTTAAGGCGCTCATCCTCTTTTAAGATCTGGGCATAACCGTTTATAGAAGCCAGCGGCGTTTTAAACTTATGAGAGACCAGCGACAGGAAATTCCTGGCCATGCGCTCTTCAAGGCGCTGGGCGGTAACGTCGGTCAAGATCCACAGGCGCCCCTCCACCCGCGAATTCCCGTCCTTATCCTCCGTGAAAAGTTTTATCACGCAGCCGTCCAGGAAGAATTTCTTCGGCTTTTCCCGGTACAGTTCGAAATGCGAGGTCGTTTCCTCGCAGGCGAGCAGACCGCTGAACCCGGGGGTGATCTCAAAGCCCGGGAAGGCGTCTTTAATGTTCGAGAACTTATACTTGTCGTATTCCAGGTAAACCTTGGCGGCGTTATTGAGTATTATTATTTCCCCGCCCGGGTCCGTCAGGATAGCGCCCTCTTTGATGCGCTTAAAAACTATTTCCATCTTGCGCTTTTCTTCCTTTACGGAAGAGAACAACCGGGAATTTTCTATAGCGATGGCGGCCTGGGAAGCGAAGGCCTCGAAATTATTCTTGTCTGTTTCGGTAAAATCGCCGTCGGTGCGGTTGATCGCCTGCACCACGCCTATAACCTTGCCCTTGATTATCATCGGGCAGGTAAGCAGGGAGAGCGTAGTGTAGCCGCTCCTGGTATCCGTTTTCTTGGAATGGCGCGGGTCCGAGGCCACGTCGTTTATTATTATGGAGCGTCCTTCCTTGGCGCAGGTGCCGGCAATCCCCTCCCCCAGCTTAAAGCGCATCATCTGCACGTCCTCGGGCAGGCCCAGCGCCACGTCGAAATAGAGCTCCTGGGCTTTTTCGTCCAGCAGGTAAAGCGAGGCCCGCTCCGCCCCCACCACGCGCGACGCCAGCCGCATGATAGTCATGAGCAGTTCGGAAATATCAAGTTTTGAGGAAAGCAGCCGGGACACCATCACCAGCATTTCAAGGCTTTCCTGCGACTGCGTTATCATTGTAGTCCCCGTTAGAAAAACACCTGCAGCAGCACTCTGTAATAATTTTTCCGGGCGGCCGCTTCGTCTTTGTATATGTTGTAGGCGAAGTCCAGCGTGGATTTCTCCGTAAGGTACAGCTTCATGCCGGCAATGCCGGAATTAGCAGCGCCGGCGCCTCTATAGTGTATTTTACTATATCCCGCGTAAAGATGACTGTCAAACTCCGGCTTCATGCTGCGCGCCAGCTGCGCGCCCAGCACCCATTCCGGGATGGCGGTCACCTGGCGGAAAGTGCCCAGGTAGGCCAGCTCGGCCTGGTCCAGGACCGGGGCGATAAGCCGGGAATTGGAAACCCCCGGCGGTCTTGTAAAACCCGCGGCCGAAGCCTGCAGGAAGAACTGCCCGTAAAAAGATTTTTCCACCTGCGCCTCAAAAGCGCTGCCGGAAAACCTGGTTTTCCTCATGGCGCCGTTGAAATCCTGGAGGGCCTGCTGCCGCGCCCAGGCCCCGGAAAAACCAAGGTGCAGATAACTTTCGTCAGACGCCTCGTTAAGAGAATAGAGAAAAAACAACTTGCCGCCGCCGGCGCCTGAATGCGTACCGTTGGCCACCGGGTAGACAAAGGGCTTCAGCGAAATGAAATATTTTTCAGCGGAATACATCAGCGGCAGGTGGAAAAAGTAAACCCGGTCCCCGTAACCGGCCCTGTCCCGGTAATACCCTCCGCCAAGCCCCGCCGCCAGGGGGCCGGAAATAGTCGTAAAAACAGAGAGAGAATCTTTTTTAAACCCGTTTGAGCCGGTGGCGTAATCGTTCTCGGCCCACCAGGCGGCGTTAAGCCGGGGCGTTGAGAGCGCAAGCAGCGCCAGGAACAGGAGTCTTGCCATTGGCATATTATATATTATTCCCGCCAGGAGCCTGTCCGACATAAGGCTTTCATGGCGAAACTGACGATTTTGAGACCGAACCGAAGTGCCGCGAAAGGAGCACCCTCGGCCGCGGAGCGCTCCTTATTCGGCTTTCCCCAGCGCGTTAAGGGCGCCCTGCATTATTTCAAAGAATTTTCCTTCATCGATCTTTTCCTTGTCGTCATTCCACGCGGCCGCCAGGCAGAACCAGCCGTTTTTACGGGTTTTAAGCAGCCAGGTCATTGAAAGAACCCCGGGTTCGGAGCCGCCCTTATAGCCCGCGTAAAGGAAGCCGCCGCGCGGGATGTTCAGCCCGGGGTTCAGGGCTAATATGTCCAGCGCGCGCCGGTCGTCTTTTTTAAGGATAAAAGCCATAAGGCGGCACAAGTCGGCCGGGGAGGCCCGCCATTCAAGGCTGTCCAGGCCGAAGGGGCTTTGCCTGAGGGCGCCGGCGTCAGGGAGGCCCGGGAGCAGGGAAGCCAGAAAATCGTATTTCTCCCCGGCGCCCAGGTTCAGATATTTAAGGGAGGCGCCGCTGTCGGCCTTGAGCCTGAACATCTCCGAGGTGCGCAGGAAGGGCTTAAGCAGGGACGGGTTTGAATGGCCCAGGGCCGCCAGATCCGCCTCGATCGTTTTACGGCCCAGCGCGCCAATAAGCGCGTCGGCGGCGGTATTGTCGCTTTCGGAGATCATCAGGGCGGCCAGCGTGTGCGCGGTCAGCGGAGAACCGTCGGGCCAGTTCTGCAGCCGCCCCGTAGGGAGGGATTTATCCTCCTCTTTAAGAGTTAAAATTTTTTTCCAGGGAACGCCCTCTTCCAGCATTGCCCCCAGCACGTAGAGCTTAAAACCTGAGGCTACCGCGAAGTAGTCGTCCGCGTTAAGCGCCTCAATGCTGCCGCCCTTTTCACCCAGGCGCGCGGCCAGCAGCCCGGCGCGGCCCGGCAGGGCGGCCAGGGCAGCCTTTGTATCCTTCAGCGTGAAGTCTTTTTTGTAGGCCGTTTTAAAGAACAGGCTTTTTATCCTGCCGCTGCCGGGGTCGACGGCCAGCGCGGCGGGGATCTCATAGCCGCGGTCAGTCTCAAGGATAAAATGTCCGCCGCCCTCCGCCCGCCAGGCGATCACGCGTCCGTCGGCCTTGTAAACCGCCGCCAGTATCCCGGAGAGCTGCTCCAGAGAGATATAATTAAAAAAACTCCGGTCGAAAATTTCCGCAAGGCCGGCCGGTTTTTCAGCGATGCGCGCGGATAATTCGTTCACCGCTTTATCCGCGGCGTCAGCGCTCTGCCCGGCAAAAGCGGGGGTGCAAGCGGCGGCAAGCACAAGGCCGCAGAGACCGGCGCGGATAAATTTTTTCATAAAATTCCCCTTAAGCAGTAAGCCGCCTAAATTATACAATTACCGGTAGCTTACAAACGCTCACGGAGGCTCCATGGAATTTCTGCTTAAAGAGATCAAGGACGGCATAGGCGTGCTGACGCTGAACAACCCCGCCCGCCGCAACGCGCTCAGCATTGAACTATGCGGCGAAATGGTCGCGGCCCTGGACGACTTCGAAACCAAGAACGTGCCGGTGATAATACTGCGGGCGGCGCCGGGCGCCAGGGTCTGGTCCGCGGGACACGACATCACCCAACTGCCAAAAGTACACCACGACCCGCTGGCCTACGACAGCCCCATGGAAAAAGCTTTCCGCCGCATACAAGCCTACCCGGGCCCCGTTATAGCCCTGGTGCAGGGCAGCACCTGGGGAGGAGCCACGGACCTGGTGGTAACCTGCGACCTGGCGGTAGGCGACGAAACCGCAACCTTCGCCATTACCCCGGTTAAGATCGGCCTGCCCTACAACGCCTCGGGGATAATGCATTTCATCAACCGCGTGGGCAGCAATATCGCCAAGGAGATGTTCTTTACCGCCGAGCCGGTAAAGGCGGAACGGGCTTACCATTTCGGGATCTTGAACCACCTGATAAGCTCCCGCGACATAGAGCAGTTCACTTTTGACCTGGCAAAAAAAATAGCGTCGAACTCGCCGCTTGCGGTTTCGGTCATCAAGGAACAGTTCAGGATCCTTTCCGAGTCGCACCCGCTAAGCCCGGAGGCCTTTGAGCGCATACAGGCCCTGCGGCGCAAAGTCTACAACAGCGGCGACTACGAAGAAGGTGTTAGGGCCTTCACCGAAAAGCGCCAGCCTAAATTTAAGGGAAGCTGAAACTTACTTTACCACCGTAAAGCCGACGGGCTTTGACCTGAAAACCACGCCGGACCGTTCTACCGTAAAAAAAACGCTGTGCCGCCCCGGCACCAGCGGCCAGGCCACGCCGGGGCCGCGCCCGGGCAGCTCGCGCGCGTCCACCCGCCAGACTATTTCCCCCTCCGCGGAGGTCCTAAAAAAGAGCGCCTGCGCCGCTGCGGGGGTCTGCGGGTCCAGACGGAAGACGTCGCCGTCTTCCGGGAATTTCACGGAGAGTTTTTCAGCCGGGGCGGCCGCCGCTGTTTCCGGCGGCAGGTGTTCGCGGCAGACCGCCGCGGGCAGGTTGCGGGCGGTGAAGATCTCTTCCATCGCCGAGGGGCAGAAAGCCGAGGGCAGCAGCCCCGATACCGGGCAGACGCGCGCCGTCTTTATCTCCAGCGGCCGCCGGAAGGGCGTTGAACCGTAAAGCGCCTTCAGTTTCAGCGCTACTTCTTTAAGCACCGGTGCCGCGCCGGTTATGCCGGACACCTTGCGCATGGGCGCGCCGTCAAAATTCCCCGTCCACACGCCTACCGTCCACTCCGGGGTGTAGCCCACTGCCCAGTTGTCGCGGTAATCCTTGGTGGTGCCCGTCTTGGCGGCAATTTCAAACGGCAGGTTGAAAGCGGAATTCACCCCGAAGGCGGGGGCCCGGGCCGAATTATCGGAAAGTATATCGGTAATAATATAAGCCTCGGACCGGCCCATAACCCGCCGCGCGGGCGCGCCGGGGCTGTTCAGCTCGAACCTGGCCGGCAGCCAAACGCCGCCGCGGGCCAGCGCCGCGTAGGCGTTTACCAGTTCCAGCAGGGTCACCTCGCCATTGCCCAGCGCCAGGCCCTCGCCGTAGAACTCGGCCGGCTTGTCCAGCGAGGCGAAGCCGAAATCCTTAAGCTCGGACAGAAAAGCCGCCACTCCCGTTTTTTCAGCCGTGCGCACCGCCGGCACATTGTAGGAGCAGGCCAAAGCCTCGCGCAGGCGCACGCGGCCGTGGTAGGTCTTGTCGTAATTGAGCGGCGCGTGGCCGCCGGACCGGTAGAGCGGCTCGTCCTCTATAATATCCGAAGCCCTGGCGCCCTTGGAAAGCGCCAGCGCGTAGAGGAAAGGTTTCAGCGCCGAACCAGGCTGGCGCAGGGCCGTAACGCCGTCCACCTGGCCGGAATTAGCGGAGTCAAAAAAATCGTTGGACCCCACCCAGGCCAGTATGCCGCCGGTAGCGTTATCAACAACCAGCACCGCCCCGTTGCTAACGCGGCTGCGCGCGCTCAGCTCCGCCAGGCGGTCCTGCAGCGCCCCGGCCGCGTACTCCTGAACGCGCAGGTCCAGCGTAGTAATAATTTTCCCGGCGCCGGCCCGCCGAAGAACGTAGTCTGAAAAATGCGGAGCGTCAAAACAGTTCTCTTTTTCCTTTACCGCCACTTTCTCGGCCAGGGCCAGGCGATAATTCTCCTCGTCCAGGAGCCCCAGGTCCAGCATGCGGCGCAGCAGCAGTTTCTGCCGCGCCAGGGCCGCGGCCGGGTGCTTGTAGGGGTCGTAATTTACGGGTGATTTGGGTATCCCCGCCAGCAGGGCCGCCTGCGCCAGGCTTAAATCCCGGGCCGGCAGACCGAAATAAAGCCTTGAAGCCGCCCCGGCGCCGGTTATAAGCCCGCCGTAAGAAACACTGTTGAAATAAGCCTCCAGTATTTCCTCTTTGCTGTGGCCGGCCTCCAGTTTAAGGGCGGAGAACATTTCGGAGATTTTGCCCCAAAAACTGCGCGGGCGCGGCTCCAGCGCCCGGGCCAGCTGCTGGGTTATAGTGGACGCCCCCGACACTATACGGCCGCGGGAGTTCTGCCAGGTCGCGCGCGCCACGGAGCGGAAATCCACCCCCGGGTGGCTGAAAAACCGTTTATCCTCGGCCGCCACGGTAGCCAGCACCAGCCAGGGGGAAATCTCCGGAAGCTTGACCGGCTCGCAAACCGAAGAGGCCGCGCCGTTCAAGTAGGCGCGCAGCTCCCTGCCATAGCGGTCCGTTACCCGGGTGGAGGCCTTGGGCTCAAGCCCGCCCCCAGCCGCCAACGGCAGGAAAAGGAACATCAATACCGCGCAGATCTTCAGCATTTTATTTTTATCGATCAACCTTCTTCCGGATAGCTCCCGGCGCCTGGAGCGCCTGCGGGATACCGGAAGAAATCTGAATTTATAATACCACAAAACACCCGTTTTAAGGCAGCCCGGCAAACAAGGCGGATAATTTGGTAGTATTTAGGCGATACGATTTAGAGCCTCACTGACAAAGTTGAATTCTTAAGGAGAACCATTATGGCAAACGCTAAATTCATGAAACCCGTACAGCCCGACGCGGACCTGGCGGCGGTGGTAGGCAGCACCCCCATCCCCCGCACCGAGATCATCAAGAAGATGTGGGATTATATAAAGGCTAACGGCCTGCAGGACAAGGTCAACAAGCGCAACATCAACGGCGATGAAAAGCTGCTGAAACTGTTCGGCAAGCCCCAGGTCACGATGTTCGAACTGGCCGGCATAATCTCCAAGCACGTAAAATAAGCGGCCTTCCCGGCCCAAAAAGAGAGCCTCCCGTTAATTCGGGAGGTTCTTTTTTTGTCCGCCGACTGAGCACGGCCGGCCATGGCGGCCGGAACGCAAAACGCGCTCGGCCACACCGTGGCCTCGCTCGGTATTAGCCCGCCGGGCTATGCAACCGGCGGGCTCAACGACGGTTTTGCTAATCCGGCCGCCATGGCCGGCCGCCGCAAGGTTACCCGCAGCACTTAAGGAACACTATAGAAAGCGGCGGCAGCGTGAGCCGCAGGGAATAAGGCCGCCCGTGCACCGGCGCGGCCTCCGCCGCCACCCCCCCCATATTCCCCATGCCGCTGCCCCGGTAGGCCGCGGCGTCGCTGTTAAGGAGTTCCCTCCAGAAGCCTCCAGTAGGCACGCCCACGCGGTAGCCGTGGCGCGGCACCGAAGTGAAATTGCAGACCGCGAGTATTATCTCCCCCGGCTTTTCGCCGCGCCTGAGGAAAGCCGTAACGCTCTGCTGCGAATCGTTGGCGTCTATCCACTCAAAACCGGCCGCGCTGCAGTTAAGCTGGTGCAGCGCGGGCTCCGCGCGGTACAGTTTGTTCAGGTCGCTCACCCAGCCCTGCATGCCGGAGTGCGGCCCGTGCTCCGTCAAATGCCAGTCCAGGCTGCGGTCGTGGTCCCATTCGTTCCACTGCGCGAACTCGCAGCCCATGAACAGCAGCTTCTGCCCGGGCTGGGAGTACATCAACCCGTAGAGCAGCCTCAAGTTGGCGAACTTCTGCCAGGAATCTCCGGCCATCTTGGTAAGCATGGAGCCTTTGCCGTGGGCCACTTCGTCGTGCGAGAAAGGCAGAACGAAATTCTCCCCGAAGGCGTAGACCATGCGGAAAGTGAGGTTATTGTGATGATATTTGCGGTACACCGGGTCCCTGGAAAAATATTCCAGGGTATCGTGCATCCAGCCCATATCCCATTTAAGTCCGAAGCCCAGGCCGCCCACATAGGTGGGCCGCGAAACCATGGGCCAGGCCGTAGATTCCTCGGCGTAAGTCTGCGTATCGGGGAAATTTTCGTAGACCACCTGGTTGAACTGCTTCAGGAAGGCTATGGCCTCCAGGTTCTCGTTACCGCCGTGCTTGTTGGGGATCCACTGGCCCGCCTTGCGCGAATAGTCCAGGTACAGCATGGAAGCCACGGCATCCACGCGCAGGCCGTCGGCATGGTATTTATCCAGCCAGAACAGCGCGCTGCTGAGTAAAAAGCTTTTTACTTCGTTGCGGCCGAAATTGAAGATGGCGCTGCCCCAGTCCGGATGGAAGCCCTGCCGGGGGTCGGCGTGCTCGTAGAGGTGCGTGCCGTCAAAATAGGCCAGGCCGTGCGCGTCCGCCGGAAAATGCGCCGGGACCCAGTCCAGGATAACCCCTATGCCCTCCTGGTGCAGCCGGTCCACCAGGTACATGAAATCCGCCGGCCCGCCGTAGCGGCTGGTAGGGGCGAAGTAGCCGGTGGTCTGGTAGCCCCAGGAGCCGTAGAAAGGGTGTTCCATTATGGGCATCAGTTCCACGTGGGAGAAACCCAGCTGTTTTACGTACGCGGGCAGCTGCTCCGCCAGTTCGCGGTAGGTCAGCGAGCGGGCGCCCTCCTCGGGAACGCGCCGCCAGGACCCCAGGTGCACCTCGTAAATGGAAACCGGGCTTTTAAGGCCATTGGAAGCCCCGCGCGTCTTCATCCACTCCGCGTCAGCCCAGTTGTAAGCCAGCGTGCCCACGACAGAAGCGGTTTTGGGCGGCAACTCGGTGGCGAAGGCCATGGGGTCGGCCTTTTCGGCGACGAAATCGTTATAGCGGGAAACGATGCGGTACTTGTAATTCTGGCCCTGCCTGACGCCGGGAATAAAGCCTTCCCAGATGCCGGAGCGCCCGCGCTGGCGCAGGGCGTCCCTGGTCTTGTTCCAGGCGTTGAAGTCGCCCATCACGTGCACTTCTTTGGCGTTCGGGGCCCAGACGGCGAAATTGGTGCCGTCTATGCCTCCGATAACGGCTGGGTGCGCGCCGAATTTTTCGTACAGCCTGAAATGGTTGCCCTCGTTGAAGAGGTACACGTCCTGGTCGGTGAGAAGCTGGTTGCCGTTGTTTTTTGCCATGAGTTATACCTGACACTTGTACCCAGTTTGGCTGTTGCGGGGACCGGAACGAAAAAACAGCGTCGCGCACCCCGTGCGCGCGCTTCCGGGTCTCGGGGGGGGGGGGGG
>JAVHRY010000057.1:0-8130 GCA_036171915.1 Elusimicrobiales bacterium
TCGTCCATCGTGTAGCCGAAGAACGCCATCGTCGGCAAAGTCCCCTTGCTTTCCTTAATGTTCCTATTCAGCTTCGCCGAGTTCTTTGAGGGCGACTTTCAGCTCTTCTTCGTGGCCTTTGCGCTCGAGGGCGGAGAAGAGGCTGTAGGCGCAGGGGACTACAAGGAGCGTCAGCGCCGTGGAGAACAGCACGCCGCCGATGACCACCAGGGCCATGGGGATGCGCGTCTCGGCGCCCGGGCCGATGCCCAGCGCCGGCGGGATGGCCGCGGCGATGGTGGCGAACGAGGTCATCAGGATGGGGCGCAGCCTTATCGGGCAGGCTTCTAGCAGGGCGTCGGTGACGTTCATCCCTTTGTCGCGCCGGCGGGTGTTGGTGAATTCCACCAGCAGGATGGAATTCTTCTTCACGATGCCCATCAGCAGGATCATGCCGATCATGCTGTAGATGTTAAGCGACTGGTGCCCGATCAGCAGCGCTATGAAAGCGCCGGTTATGCTGAACGGCAGGGCCAGCAGCACCGTGACCGGGTGGATGAAGCTGTTGAACTGGGACGCCAGCACCATGTACGCGACGAAGATGCCGAACACCAGGGCCGTCATCAGGCTGCCGAAAGACTCCTGGAAGGTCTGCGAGCTGCCCGACAGCACGATGCGGTAGCCGTCAGGCAGGAGCTCCTTGGCTATTTTCTGCGCCTCGGCCAGGGCGTCGCCCTGGGAAACGCCCGGGGCGGGGTTTGCGAAAATGCCGATGGCACGTTCGCGGTTGCGCCTCGAGATGGAAAGCAGTGTGGGTTTCTCTACCGCTTTCATCACCTCGGACAGGCGGATCATCTCGCCGTGGTTGTTGCGCACCCAGATCTTGCCTATGTCGGAAGGACTGTTGCGGTCTTTGTCCACGAGGCGCACGCGGATGTCGTAGCGCTTGCCGTTCTTGGTGAATTTCCCGACGCGCACGCCGCCTATCATGGAATTGACGGCCGAGCCTATGGACGCGATGTCCACCCCGCGCGCCGCGGCCTTTTCCCTGTCCGGGATGATCTGCACTTCGGGCATGCCGGCCTGGTAGTCGGTGTCCACGTCCACCATCTTGCCGGAATCCGCCATGCGCTTCATCATGGCCTGGTCCAGTTCCGCCAGCTTGTCCCAATCCGGCCCGCGCAGGCTGAGTTCCACGGGGTAGCCGCGCTTGGCGGTGAAGCCGGATTGCGACGGGTCCTGGATGGAAACGCGGTCCAGCTCCTTTATTCCTTTAAGGGCCTTGCGCGTGTAATTCATCAGGTCCTGCTGCGTGGGCCGCTTGCCCCCCGGCTTCAGGGGAAGGCGGTCCTTGGGCTGCTTCAGCGTTATGAACATCATGCCGCCGTTTACGCTGCCGCCGCCGACCGAACCGAAGTAGCGTTCGATATTAGGTTGCTGCAGGGCCCAGGCCTCAACTCTCTTGAAGACGCCATCGGTGTATTCAAAAGAGGAGCCGATGGGGGTCTGCAGACGCACCATGAACTGGCTCTGGTCCTGCGACGGAGTGAATTCCGTGGGCAGTTTAAGGGCGATCAGCAGCGAGACCACGAACACCAGGACCGCGGCGCCGATGGTCTTCCAGCGGTGCTGAAGGATGAACTCCAGCAGGCGCCGGTAGGAAGAGGCCACTTTATTGAAGGCTTTGTCCATCCAGACGCCCATGGCCGTGGAGCGGCCCGCGTCCACGAACTGCGAGCAGCGCATCGGCGACAGCGTAAGCGCCTCCAGGAGCGACAGCAGCACGGCTGCCGACATGGTGACGCCGAACTGGAAGAAGAACTTGCCGATGATGCCTTTCATGAAGATGACGGGCACGAAGATGGCCAGGATGGCGATGGAAGCGGCCATGGCCGGGAAGGTTATTTCCCTGGCGCCGACGAGCGCGGATTTTATGCGGCCGTAGCCCATCTCGTTGTAGCGGACGATGTTCTCCAGCACCATGATGGCGTCGTCCACCACGATGCCGATAGCCAGCGACAGGCCCAGCAGCGTGAAGGTGTTAAGAGTGAAACCCATGAAGTAAAGGATCAGGAAGGCGCCGATAATTGACGTCGGGATGGCCAGCAGCACGTTGATAGTGGAGGACCAGGAACCCAGAAAGACCCAGCAGACTATGCCGGTAAGCAGCGCGGAGAGGATCAGCGTGAAGTTCAGCTCGTGCGTGGAATCCTCTATGAAGCGCGTGGAATCGTTGACCACGGTAAGGTTCATGCCCTTGGGCAGGCCCGCTTGGAGTTCAGCTACCCTGGCCCTGACGGCTTTGGCCACGGACACGGCGTTGGAACCGCGCTGCTTCATTATGCCGATACCCACGGAAAGCTTGCCGTTGGTGCGGGCGATGCGGCGGATGTCGTTAAGGCCGTCCTCCACCACCGCCACGTCCTTTATGCGGAAGGTCTTCCAGATGGCGGCGCCGCCGCGGCCGGTTATAACGAGGTTCGCGAACTGTTCGGGGGTGGTGGCCTCGCCCATTACGCGGACGTTCATTTCCTTGTTGCCGGAACTGATGTAGCCCGCGGGGGTTTCCGCGTGCTGGTTGCCCACGGTGTTTATCACGTCCTCGACGGTGATCTGTTTGGCGTTAAGCTGGTCGGTGTTTACCCAGATGCGCAGGTTGGGGTCCACGAAGCCGCCCATATCCACGTTGCCCACGCCGGAGATGGTGGTGAACTTGTCTTTCAGGAAATCGTTGGAGTAGGCCATCAGGTCTTTGAGCGGCCTGTCGCCGTTCAGCGCCACGCGGATGATGGGCTGGTCTTCCGGGTTGGACTTGCTGATGGTGGGAGGGTCTATGTCGCGGGGCAGGTCGTGCGCCGCCTGCGAGATCTTGGCCTGCACTTCCTGCATAGCCACGTCGATATCGCGGCCGAGTTCGAACTCGATGGTTATGTTGCACGAGCCGCGCTTGGAGGTAGAGGAGACGTCCTTGATGCCCTGGATGCTCATTACCACGCCTTCCAGCACGTCGGCCACCTGGGTTTCCATCACCTCGGGGGCCGCGCCCTCGAGCGACACCGAGACGTTCACCACCGGGTAGTCAACGTCCGGCATCTGGCTGATGCCCATGCTGGAAAAACCTATCCAGCCGAACACGATCAGGCCCAGCATCAGCATCCAGGCGAAAACCGGGTTTTTTATGGATACATCGGAGAGTGTCATTGTTTGGCCTCCAGGCCGGCGGCGGTTTCAAGTTTCAGCAGGGAAAAGAGTTCCTGTCCCCTGGCGCCGGAAAGCGCCAGGCGGGTCTGCAGCACCGCGTTCAGCGCGGTAAGCACGTCCAGGTTGGTCACGAGCCCCAGCTTATAGTCTTCCAGCTGGTAGCGCGCGTTGTCGGAAGCCAGCGCCAGCGCTTCTTTGAGGCTGGCCGTCTGAAGGAGCGAATATTTTCTTTCTTCAAAGGCGGACCGCACTTCGGTAAGCGCCTGCCTTTCGGTCAGCCGCAGTTCTAGCGCCGCGGCGCGCCTGGCCGCGTAGGCGGAGTCTTTCTGAGCCCGGGCCGCTCCGCCGGTATAGAGCGGCAGGTTAAGGGCGATGGCCCCGTCCCAGCGGTCCGCCGGGCTGGGCATGGGGCTGCGGACCACGTAGTAATCCGCCGCCAGGCCCACAGTGGGCCAGAGATTGTGGTCCTGGATATCGGCGAGGTAATTGTAGGCTTCCAGCGACTTGCGCCGGGCGGCGAGGTCGGGGCGCAGCAGGGCGAGCTTCAGGTATTCTTCCAGCGGGGCCTCGCGCGATATGGAGAACTCCTTCGGGGCCAGGTCCGCGTCAACGCCGGCGATGAACATCAGCGCCTGCTGCGCCAGGCGCTCCGACGCGGCTGCGGCCAGGTAATTGGCTTTATCCTGCGCGAGCTGGGTTTTTGCGGCTACCACTTCGCTTTTCCGCGACCTGCCGATGTTCGCGCGGATTTCCAGTTCCGCGATGCGCTTGGAGGTAACGCCCATCTGCTCGAGGCGGATGAAAACTTCCTGCTGGGCAAGGAAGAGGTTCAGGTATTCCTGCGCCACATTAAGGTAAAGCTGCTGGCGGGCGCGTTCCAGGTCCATTTTGGCGGCCCCGGTCCGGGAGGCGGCGGCCTTGGAGGAAATGTAATCCTTCATGCCGGAGAAGAGAGAATATCTGCCGGTGAAGTACCCCTTCGCGGCGGAAACTGCGTTTTGCTGTTTGTATGCTGAAGCGTTGAAATCAAAAGAGGGCCGGAAGGCCGCCGCTATCAGGCTTTCTGCGGCCTCTAGTTGCTTTAAACCCTCGGCCTGCTGTGCCAGCGTCTCGCTCTTTGCTAAAGCCAGATCGTAGGCTTCGCCCATAGTAATGGGACGCATAGCGGCGGTGGAGAATTCCTGCGCCAGCGCAGGGGCCGCCATGGCTAATATGACCAGAATAAATATCTTTTTCATTTTCTCTTCCTTGTCCCGTCTAAAAATATCCCGGTTATGCGGCGGGCGCGTTCAGTTACGGGAAGTTTTCTGCCGGCCGCGCGCGCGTAAGAATTGGAGCCGCGGCAGAGGCCGAACAGCGCGGAGGCCGAGAATAAAGGATCCTCCAGCTTAAGCAGCCCCCCCCTGGCGCAGAGCTTAAGCGAGGCGGCGATAGCTTCCATGTTGGCCGCGAAACTGGAGTGGAGTTTTTCTTTGCTCGGCCCGGCGAGCGGCAGGCCGCCGGAATAGCCGGTAATGTCGCGTTTCTTGTCGAAGTGCTCGAGCAGGGCCAGCACCGTCCCGTTTAACAGCTCTTCAGGCGCGAGCGCGGCGCCGGCCAACGTCACGAGGGTTTTGCCGAGGGTTTCGGCCATAGCCGAGAAGACGGCCAGCACCAGCTCTTCTTTATTGCGGTAATACAGGAAAAGCGTACCCTTCGCCACTTTGGCTTCTTTGGCGACCTGGTCCAGCGTCAGGGCGTCAAAGCCCCCCGCTGCCAGCACGCGGGTGGCGGCCTTAAGTATTTTCAGCTCTTTCTCTTTTTTCTGTTCCGCGGTTAAAGCTTTCATTTCCATCCTAATACTGACCGGATAGTCATTATGTTACCAAAAACCGCCCCCCCGCGCAACCTGTGCCGCTGCGGATGGCTAATGGTTGTTTTTCGGCTATAATACAATACTCGCCAGATCAAAACAGAACCGCCGGATTCCCGGCGGTTCTGTGTGTTGCTGCGGTTGTTGTTTTACTTCCCCCATTCCCGGGCCAGGTTGATCAGGACCTCGGCGGATTTATTCATGCCGTCCAGGGAGACCCATTCGTAGCGGCCGTGGTAGTTGAAGCCGCCGGTGAAGACGTTGGGCGTAGGCAGGCCCATGAAAGACAGCCTGGCCCCGTCCGTGCCCCCCCGCACCGGCTTTATATGCGGCACAAGCCCTGCCTGCTTTACCGCGGCTATAAGTTTGCCCATAACGTCCGGATGCCTGGCAATAACTTCCTTCATGTTCCTGTACTGTTCCGTAAAGGCCAGGTCTATCGTGGCCAGCGGGTATTTAAGGCGCTTGGCCGCCACGATAGCTTCCAATTGCCGCTCCATGGCTTTCAATTTCTTCATATCATGCTCGCGCACGATCCCGGAAACCTCGGCTTGCTCGGTTGCGCCGGAAATATCCGTGAACATAATAAAACCTTCGCGGTCTTCCGTAGTCTCAGGCAGCAGGCTCTCAGGCCAGGAGGCCACGAGCTCAGCCGCTATGCGCGCGGCGTTAGCCATGGCGTTCTTGGCCGAACCCGGGTGAACGCTTTTGCCGGAAACAGCGATTTTTACGCCATCCGCGTTGAAATTTTCCTCTTCAATGCCTCCAGCTATGTCGCCGTCAAAAGTGTAGGCCGCTTCTGCCCCGAAAGATCTTACATTGAAATACTTTACCCCCTGCCCTACCTCTTCGTCCGGGGTAAACCCTATTTTCAGCGTGCCATGCGGTATTTCCGGGTGCTTTAGCAGGTGCTCCGCCGCCGTCATTATAATAGCCAGGCCCGCTTTGTCATCAGCCCCCAGCAGGGTATCTCCGGAGGCGGTGACAATGTCCTCGCCCTTGCAGGCTGCCAGCTCGGGGCAGTTTTTGATGTTCAGCAGGATACCGTGTTTGCGGCTTATCACTATGTCCCCGCCTTTCCAGCCCTTATGCACCTGCGGCTTCACGCCCTTGCCTGAAGCGGCAGGCGAGGTGTCCACATGCGCCAGGAAGCCTATAACAGGGCGTTTTTCTTTAACGGTAGCCGGGATCTCGGCCGTCACATAGCCGTACCGGTCCAGTTTCACGCGCCGCGCTCCTATGGCCTTAAGCTCCGCGGCCAGCATTTTTAAAAGCGCCAACTGCTTTTTAGTGGAAGGAAAGGTCTGGGACTGCTCGTCGCTCTGCGTGTCCACCCGGGCGTATTTTTCAAGACGTTTTAAAAGTGAAAACTTAAAATCCATATTATTTCCTCCGGGCTGCCGGCCCCTGTAGCGTGCGGTTTCTAAAAAGGATATAATTAAAACATCCGGCGGTCAAGGAGCTCTCCTAATGGGTTTTAATTTCCTTCCTAAAGAAGTTAAATTCTTCGATTTTCTTAATCTACAATCCGAAAATATAGTTAAAGCGGCCGGTAGTTTTAAGAGCGCCGTTAAAAAAGGCTCTTTTGACGAGGAAACGGTAAAAAGCATAAAAGACCTGGAGCACGAGGGCGATACCCTCGCCCACGAAATAGTGGATATGCTCAACCGCACTTTTATAACCCCGATAGACCGCGAGGATATTTACGCCCTGGCCAACACCCTGGACGACATTCTGGACATGATAAATTCAATGGCCAACCGCATTAAGCTTTACAAACTGGACGCCAACGAGGAGTACATGGTGCAATTCGCGGATACCATAGACCAGTCGGCGCAGGCGCTGGCCAACGCCGTAAAACACATGCACGATACCAAGCGCGCCCGACGCGTGCTGGACCACTGCATAGAGGTGAACCGCCTTGAAAATATGGGCGACCAGATAAGGGAAAAAGCCATCAGCCACCTTTTTGAAACAGAGAAAGACCCCATCATGGTCATCAAGTGGAAGGAGATCTACGAAGTGGCCGAAGGGACCCTGGACACCTGCGAGCACGTGGCCAAGGTTATAGAGTCTATCCTGGTGAAGCATGGATAGCGCCTTCCTGGCCGTGGCGGGCCTGATCGCGCTGGCTCTGTTCTTCGACTTCCTTAACGGTTTTCACGACTCAGCTAACTCTATAGCCACCATAATTTCAACGCGGGTGCTTTCCCCGCGCCAGGCTATTGTCTGGGCGACTTTTTTCAATGTGGCGGCCTTCTCTATTTTTAACCATGAAGTGGCAAAGACCATGGGCAGCGGCATTGTTAACATCTCGGTACTGGACAACCATGTCATCTTCGGCGCGCTGATGGGCGCCTGCGGCTGGAACATCCTCACCTGGTATTACGGCCTGCCCTCGAGTTCCTCCCACGCCCTTATCGGCGGGCTGGCCGGCGCCGCGGTGTTAAAGTCAGGTACCGGCGTGCTGGTTATGAGCGGCATAATCAAGGTGGTGCTGTTCATAGTTATTTCCCCCCTGCTTGGGCTCCTGCTGGGCTTGTTTTTCGGCGTAGTGGTCTATAGGCTCTTCAGCAAGTTCACCCCCGGCAAGGTGGACCGCCTGTTCCGCAAGGGCGAACTTTTGTCTTCCGCCACCTACTGCATGGGCCACGGCGGGAACGACGCGCAAAAGACCATGGGCATAATAACCGGGCTGCTTATCAGCAACGGCTACCTGGGAGGCAAATTCGAAGTGCCGGTCTGGGTTGCCGCGTCCTGTTACGCGGCCATGGGACTGGGCACGATGTCCGGCGGCTGGCGCATAGTTAAGACCATGGGCCAGAAGATCTCTAAGTTAAAACCTGTGGACGGTTTCTGCGCGGAATCCGGCGCCGCGGCAACTCTTTTCCTGGCCTCCTCAATGGGCGTGCCGGTAAGCACCACGCACACCATAACCGGCGCTATCATGGGCGTCGGCACCATGAAGCGCTTCAGCGCCGTAAAATGGGGCGTAGCCGGCCAGATAGTCTGGGCCTGGGTGTTCACGATCCCCGGCTCGGCTCTGATTTCGGCGGCGGTTTACGTCCTTTCAAACAGCCTCTTTAATAAATGATCTG
>JAVHRY010000057.1:8140-14225 GCA_036171915.1 Elusimicrobiales bacterium
CCCCCCCCCCCAGGCCGCACTATTTTTTAGCGGCGCAGCGTCCCGCCAATATTCCCGCCGTCCAGGCCAGGTGCAGGTTGTAGCCTCCGGAATCCCCGTCCAGGTCCAGCAGCTCGCCGGTAATGTAAAGTCCCTTAACCTTTTTGGAGGCGAAGCTGGCGGGGTCAACCTCCGACAGCGCGCAGCCGCCGGCGGTCGCCATGGCGTCCTCAAAACCGAGCGAACCGGCTACTTCAAGGGTGAACGATTTAAGGACCCTGGCCAACTCCCCTTCTGATCCGGGAGCAACCAGGGAATTCCAGGAGATCCCCGCCCGCGCCCCTGCCGCCCGCATGACCTTTTCATTCAGCAGCCCGCAGGCGAAGTGGGAAAACGCGCGGTTGTCAAAAGCCGCCGCTCTCTCCTTAAGGAAATCTTCCAGTTCAGCGGGCTTGTAGTCCGGCATAAGATCGGCTTCAATGAACACCGGCCCGTCCCGAAGCGCGGCCAGCGCGGCCCGGCTTAAATCCAGCACCGCCGGTCCGGAAACCCCGTAAGCCGTAAACAGCATTTCGCCTGCCGTCCCGTTCACAACCTTTCCCCCCGTCCGGAGCCGCAGTACGGCGTCCAGCCTTACGCCATCCAGCTCTTTCGCGTAATCTCCTTTAAGCTGAAGCGGCACGATGGCCGGCGAGACCGGAGAGACTTTATGGCCCAGGGCGGCGAGCAGGCCGTAGCCGCCGGTGCTGCCTCCTATCTGGGGATAGCAGGCGCCGCCGGCCGCTAGTATAAGGCGCGCGCCGCGGTAAACAGTTCTTTCCCCGGAGGCCGGCTGCTTGTCCCACTTGGGCCGTATCTTTACTGTCTCGACTGAAAAACCGCTTTTATCCGCCGTCACGGAGAGCGCTTCGGTCAGGGTCTGTATGGGGATGCTGTGCAGGTCCAGCTCGTTGAGCAGGACGTTTACCACGTCCGCCGCTTTGAACGACCTGGGGAAAAGGCGCCCCCGCTCGTCCTGTACCCACAGCAGGCCAAGTTCCTTAAAGAAAGAAAGAACTTCCGCCGGCGGCAGGGCCGCGAAAACTTTTTTAAGGAAGGCGGGGTTGGCGGGATGGTAAGCGGCCGGGGATATTTTTATATTGGAAAAATTACACTTGCCGGACCCGGTGGAAAGCACCTTGCGGCCGGGGACATGGTTCTTTTCCAGCACCAGCACGGACGCTCCGGCGCGGGCCGCCTCGACGGCGGCGGCCAGCCCGGAAGCCCCGGCTCCCACTATTATAACGTCGCAGCTGTTATTCATAAAAAGAACAAGGGCGGCCGGATCTCATATCCCGTTCCGCCCTTTATCCTTCAGCCTGCTCTTACACCCTTCCGGCCGATCCGAGCACGCTCTGGTTCTTGTCCATGTACATCTTTATCAGCTCTTCGCGGGCGGGCCCCAGGTACTTGCGGGGGTCGAATTCGCCCGGCTTTTCCGCGAAGACCTTGCGGATAACCGCCGTCATCACAAGGCGCCCGTCGGAGTCTATGTTGATCTTGCATACGGCTGATTTTGCCGCGCGGCGCAGCTGCTCGGCCGGCACGCCTACCGCGTTCTCCATCTTGCCGCCGTACTTATTGATCATGTCGATGTAGGTGTTAAGCACCGAAGAAGCCCCGTGCAGCACTATCGGGAAGCCGGGTATGCGCCGCTCGCACTCCGCCAGTATGTCGAAGCGCAGCGGCGGCACCGTCTCGCCGGTCTTTATCTTGAACTTGAAGGCGCCGTGGCTGGTGCCTATGGAGATGGCCAGCGAGTCCACGCCGGTACGCTTCACAAAGTCTTCCACCTGCGCGGGGTCGGTGTAATGGGAGTGTTCGGACTGCACTTCGTCCTCAATGCCGGCCAGCACGCCAAGCTCGCCTTCCACCGTCACGTCGAACCGGCGCGCGTACTCCACCACCTGCCTGGTGAGCTTTATGTTCTCTTCGTAAGTTTTGCTCGAGCCGTCTATCATCACGGAAGAGAAGCCGTTCTCTATGCAGGACTTGCACAGCTCGAAGGTATCGCCGTGGTCCAGGTGCAGGGCCACCGGCACGGGGCCTTCCTTCATTTCCTTTGTCATTTCCATCGCGCCGCGCCCCATCCACCGGAGCAGCGTGGGGTTGGCGTACTCGCGGGCGCCCTTGGAGATCTGCAGTATCACCGGGGAGCGCGAGCGTACGCAGGCGGTCAGTATGGCCTGCAGCTGCTCCATGTTATTGAAATTGTAAGCGGGGACGGCGTAGCCGCCCTTCATGGCGTTCTTGAACATTTCCCTGGTGTTTACAAAACCGAGTTCTTTATATGAAACTGCCTTTGTGGCTGTTGCGGGCATAATATCCTCCGTGCTCTAAACTCTCACAACGATTATATTACTTATCTGCCGTGGTTTAAAACCGCGCACCTATACTGAACCGGCTTGTGTCGCCCAGGCTGCCGAGCGGCGTATAGGCGTAGTCTATGTCCAAGCTTTTATATTTCAGTCCCAGCCCAAGAGCAAAGCCGGAACCGTCCAGGTCCTTGCTTATGGTATTGTAGCCGCCGCGCACCGCGGCTGTAATGCCGGCGCCCAGCTTACGGGTATACTCTGTGCCCCCGGCGAAATAAACGCCGTTATCCGAAGGCATTACCACGTCAGCCGCCAGCGCCAGGTTCTCCAGCGGATGGTAGGCCGCCCCGGCCTTGACCATTAGCGGCAGAGGGTCGGATTTGCCGCCATACTTAAGGCCGGAACCGGCGTTCTGCAGCGCCGCTCCCAGGTCTATTTCGGGGGACAGGGCGTATTGCGCGCCGGCGTCCACCGCCGCCGCCGAGGCATTGTGCTGTATTTTAGATGAGATGTATTTAAAGCTGACCCCGGCGCCCAAGCCCAGGACGTTCCGGGCATAGGCCAGCGTGGCGCACAAGTCGCCCGGGCTTATACTGCCGGTGCCCGTGCCAAAAGCGTCGCGCGTGGTAATGTCGCCGTAAGAAAGATACTGCACGCCCGCGGCGAAGGTCCCTATGGCCGTGGGCCTGGCGTAGGAAGCCCATTCGTAGCGTATATCGTCAAACATCAGGGCGTGGGTGAAGGAGACTTCCTGCCCGGGGAGCCTGGCCAAACCGGCCGGGTTCCAGTAAATGGCGGTGGCGTCATCAGCCGCGGCGGTAAACGCTTCCCCCATGCCGTTGGCGCGCGCGCCCGGGCCCGTTTTCAGGAACTGCGCCGCGGCCGTGCCGGCGTCGTCCGCCGAGAACGCGGCATTAGCCGCGCCGCCGTATACCGCCCCGCCAAAGAGGGCCGCCAAAAGCAGGGTTAAGGGTTTAAGTTTATTTTTCATAGTTCCCGCTTTTACTTCTCAACGGCCAGCTTCAGCCGTTTTATTTTCTGCGCCTGGTCCCTTACCAGGGCTATATATATCCCGCTGGCGGCCATTTTTCCGGCGTCATTTCTGCCGTTCCACAACGCGGTGCCGGAAGGCGGCACTTCGATCTTGCGCACGAGCTGGCCCATGATGGTGTAGATCTTCACCTGGCTCCCGGCCGCCAGATTAATAATGCTCATTCCCGCCGGCCGGGTAACGGGGTTATAAGGCATCGGGTAGGCTATTGGCGCCGGTGTGATAGCAGCCGAGGGGGTATACTGCGCCAGCACGAACCTGGAAAAGTGGCTGGTGGCGGCCGTCACCGTACCGCCGCTGGTCCGGGAATCCAGTACGGTATAGCCGCTGCCGGTGTCGTCAAGCCTGACTATAGCCAGGCTTGCCGGGTCAAGCCCGGCGATATCCGAATTGGCGTAAGTAAAAGCAAGCGTTACCGGGGCTGCCGGCTGCGTTGCGGAGTTGGTCTGTATGTTAACGCCCAGCGCCCCGGGGAGCATGTTCGCGTCGGCGGCCACCGCTCCGGGGTCAAACGGCAGGGCGACAACGCTTGTGCCCGCCCCGAACGCGCCCTGGGGAATGGAAATACTGACAGTTCCGCCGGAGGCCATTGCGGAAGCCAGCACGGTTGTTCCCGCGACGGCTACCTGGGAGCTGGTTATAGCGGTCTTATAGAGCCCCTCTCCCGTACCCACATAAAGTGAGCCCGGAGCAAGCGCCTTAACCCCGTTAAAGCCGCTGCCTATCCTGGTCCAGGAGGCGCCTTCGTTAATGTCCATGTAAACGCTGTCGTCCAGACCGGAGTAAAGCGCTCTCGCGCCGCCGGCGGGATGGTGGATATAAAATTTTTTCACCCCGCCCTGCGCGTCGTTGTATATACTGGCCCAGGTCGCGCCGGAATCCCTGCTCCGGTATATATTCCAGTCGTTGGCGACATAAACCGTGCCATCCTGGTCCGGGTCCGGCATGAGGGTATTTATATAGCCTCCCTGCCCTTCCTCAGGCCTTGAAAGTTGCGTCCAGGTTGTGCCGCCGTCCGTCGTTTTATACAGATAGGAATTATTTTTGTCGATCGGGTTGCTGACCGCGTATATTATATTCGGATCCGTGGAAGAAACAGATATCTGGCTTACGGTCAGGCCGTGGAAATATATGGTAGCGGGTCCCCCCCAGCTTGAACCTTTATTTGTGCTCTTATAGAGGCCGGCCCCGGCAGCCGGCAGATCGGTGCCGCCGGCGCCAAGGTATAGAGTGTTATGGTCCGCGGGGTCAAAAGCCAAGGCCATTATATTGCCTAAATTGAGTGAAGAAAAATCATACACCGGGCTCCAGGTCCCGCCGAAATCGGTACTCTTGCGTAAATACTGGCCTATACCGGCGTAGAGAGTGCCGTCGGTATCGGTCAGCAGGGCGAAAGCGCCGCTCCTTTTTCCGCCGTCCGCAGGAAACCTTCTAAGCCAGGATTTTCCGGAATTCGTGCTCACATAAAGGTCAACCTGGTTTGCGGCGTATATCACATCCGCGTTGGCCGCGTCGTGGAGCAGGATGTCAAGGCTTACATTGTGCAGACCTTTGTTGATGCCGGCAAAAGTAAGCGCGGCCAGGTTCGTACCGCTGCTTTTGTAAATGCCGGCGCCGGTCCAGGAATCGGCAAGATACAGCGCGCCATCCGCCGGGGAATAGAGCAGCGGGCCCTGTATGTTCCCGCTTAGAGTATCATCAATGGCGGCGGTGCTGACCCAGGTGGCGCCCCCGTCCGTGCTCTCATGGCAGTTCGCGCCCTCGCAGCCCACGATATTATCAGGCCCCTTTACCGTTATGCTGTAAATCTCGTTGCTCAATGAAGGAGTAGATATCCAGGTGGCGCCATAATCCGCGCTTTTAAATATGGACTCCCCTCCGGCGTAAAGTACGCCGGGATCGGCGCGGTCCGCGGCGATACAGTTCAGCGGCCTTAATGTTGGGTCGGTATTAAGGACGTCAGTAAAGGATGCCCAGGTGACGCCCGCGTTTATGCTGCGGTAAATGGCGCCGTCGTCGCCGTAATCCTTGTTGGTGGTAAATAATACCGTATCGTGCGCGGGAACTATAAGCGCGGTTATGGCGCTGCCGTCATAAGACGGCAGGGGGCTGCCGTCATCAATCGCCTTTACCAGCGTCCAGGTGGCGCCGCCGTCCGCGCTTTTATAAACGCTACGGGGATTCTCGTCGCTATCGGCCCCGTAAATTATGTTCTCATCCTCCGGGTCCACCGCCATACCGGCGTCGAACATCCCGCCGGCAAAACCCGAGGAACTCATGGAGGAAACAAAAGTCCAGGTATCGCCCGAATCGTCGCTCCGGTAAAAAGCGCCGTCGTAAGCGCCGGCCGCGTAGGCGCGGCCCGGCCTGCTTTTAGCGAATGCCACGCTTAAAGGATGGATAGAGCGCAGGACGGGCGCCCAATTATGCCCGCCGTCGGTGGTTTTATAAACGCTTTGCGCGCCAGCCGCCAGCAAAACGTTCGCAGCGGACGGGTGGTGGGCAAGAGCCAGCACCTTGCCGCCCGTTATCCCCATGTTCGACCAGTTATTCTCTACGCCCCGGGCAAAGCCGGAAACAGATAAAAGCAGCGCCGCGGTAAAACAGGTTTTCAGCATACTTTCTCCAAAAATATCTCTCTCCCCCCTGCGCATTGAACACGGCGCCGGCTCTTCATTTAGAATCATACATAAAAGCCCCA
>JAVHRY010000058.1:0-3085 GCA_036171915.1 Elusimicrobiales bacterium
TGAAATCGAAGCTGGCCGAGCGCACGCCCGACGGCTGGCCCTTCAGGTCCGCCTGGGAATAGTCTGCCAGCCACGCCGACCATTTGCGGCCGAAGTCGCCCCCCTCCCTGACGCGGTACCCCTTCCAGAGAGCGTCCTCGACCTTTTCGCCGGAGCGCAAAGCCTCGCAGAAAGCCTTGAACTGCACCCGCGTAGTAGGCTTGTAGAGATAAAGCACCGTGCCGTAGGCCTGCAGATACCAGTCGGCTATCTTCGAGTCCGACTTAAGCCCGTCAATTTTCAGGTCGAAAAAACCCGGAAAAGCCGTCTGCCGGTCCGCCGGGAAATACGCAAGCGCCTTGCTCCAGGGCCCCCCCTCCGGCGTGACCGATTCCTCCAGGTATACCGCGAGCCCCTCGTTAAGCCACTGCGGCGGGTACTTCAGCTTCTCGCCGAAAAAGCCCTCGAAATAAAGATGGCTCAGCTCGTGGGCGATAACCGCCTTCAGCTTCGTAATATCCCCCGTATCGTAGACCACGACCGTCTTCTTGGAGAAATAAGCCAGCCCCTTCGACCAGCGCGGCGGGTTGAACTCCCCGTTCACATAGGAGTCCTGGGAAGAGTAAATATAGATCTTGGCCTTTTCCTTCACCATCCAGGGGGCGAACATGGACATCTTCAGGCGCATGGAGGAATAGATCTTCTCCAGCTCCAGCGATATGGACGCGGGCGCCCAGGCCCCTTCGTGCAGGATCTCGAAGTGCGGGGAGCTTTTGACGTTCCAATTGGAGACTTTAGGAGAGGTGGCCAGCTCGGCTCCGAAGGCGCCGGCGGCAAAGAATATGCAGGCTAAGGCGGTTATCAGGCGCATAGGAAGAAATACACTTAACACGGTTTGTTCAAGGGCAAGCGGCCATTGGGACATCAGCGTCGGATGTGACTTCCATTTTAGTCCCACCTTTATCCTTGATACATACACGGTATTGTGTACCATTGGGCTCAGTGATAACGAAGTTAGTATTGACAGGAATGGCGCCAAAATTCCAGGTAGTGAAGGCAACTTGAGAATAGCCACCGGCACGGGCTACGGTTACTGCGGAGCGGTAATTGCGGGCCGCTATCATATAGCGCGCGAGCACCCACTTCATAAGCGAAACGGCGATCATGGAAAGCAGTATGGACATGACCAGCGTCTGCAGCAATGCCGTGCCTTTTCTCCAGCGGGGTTTCATCTCTATAGTCTAGCAGAGAAAACCCCTCTTTTCAATGGAGAATAGGTTAAGCTGAAAAGTGCGGTAATCTGAATTGTCCGGCGGGGCACTATTTGGCGATATTAAATTTGACCGAGGTATCAAGGTTGAAATCCACGTCTCGCTGCTTTGTGCCGAGCGGGGCGATCCACTGCGAGCGGAGCCTCACCCTCACAATATCCACCTCGCGGACGCCGTCGTTAGAAAGCCGGGAAAAAAGTGTGGAGCCCGTCAGCATAGGAACGACATTTCCCATCAGCAGTGTTCCATTGACGCAGCCGCCGGGCGTCGCGTAGGCCGGCGCCCAGGTCGCTGGAGCGGCGGTTCCGCAAGCGGTAGCGGCAGCGCCGACGAAAGTGCCGGTAAAATAATAAAGGCAACTCCCGGACGGACAGTCTGTAGTAACAGTGGTGTCACGGCAGAAATAATGCCAGGAAGCCGGTGCCGCGGAGGTTATGGGGTAACAGCCGGAGACCTGGTCCACGTTCACGGCGAAAGCAAGCACATTGCCGGCATTTACAGCCGCCGGCAGATCGACCCGTGTGGCCATCGAAAGATTGTTCTGGATTTTCTTCATGGCCAAGAGCGTATTGGTTTTAATAATGTTCTTTCTGTAATTCTGGAACACATGGCGGTTGGTGGTGGCGACGATGGTGGCCAGCGAGGCGGCGATAAAGCTGAAAATAAAAACGGAGAGTACCAGCTCCGCCAGAGTAAAGCCTTCCCGTTCTTTCATATTAATCCGTATAGACCAGGCTGAAAGCCACCCGCTTGCAGGCATTGGCCCCGGTGCCGAAACCGCAATTATTGTCAGTTACCGTGTATTTCAGCCCGCAGATGGAACTGCCGCCGGAGCAAGCGGCGCCGGTCGGGTTCAGGACCGGGTTATTGCCGCCGTTCATGAGAGAAGAAATATCGTGAGTTCCGGCCGCCAGAGCCCAGCCGCCGGAGCTGTCGGCCGACCAGCAGCCTACGCAGCCGCCGGCCGAGACCGGCACATAATTGGCGTCGCCCGGGAGCGCGCTGACATAGCTTTTAAGGGTATCCTGCGCGCGTTTCAGCACCATGGATGCCGCGTCCCGCTTGTCGGCCTTGGAATCGGAGACGTAGCTGGACAGCACCACGGAAAAAACGGCGGTGGTGGTTATAGCCGCTATCATGGTGGCCATTGTAACTTCTATCAGGGTCTGGCCGGACCTTCTCCGTGTTTTCATAGCTCAGAACTTGGGACAGGGCGGGGCGCCGTTCAAGGCCGCGCAGCCGCCGATCGTATTGAAGCTGTAGCCCCAGTTATCGTAAGGCCCGCCGGTGTCGACCCTGTCCACGCAGGAGGCGGCCCCGCCGCAGGAACCGCCGACGCTGAATTTATAGGAAGCGTTCGTCCAATCCTGCGCGGCGACATAATTGCAGCGGACCAGGTTGCAGGCGTTGCCGTCCCCGACATTGCAGCCGCCGGAGTTGCAGGCGGCGGTTATATCGCCGCTCAGGCTTAAATTCGGATTGTCTATCTTGAACATCCTGTAAGCGGAGCCCAGCAGCTGCCCTATCGCCAGGGCGTCGGTGGCCTTCGAGCTCTCGATGGTCTTGTAATAATACGGCATGCTCATCGAGGCGAGGATGCCCATGATAAGCACCACCACCACCATCTCGATAAGCGTAAAGCCACGTTTAATTCTTTTCATTTTTTTCTCCCCCTCAGCCCGCGCCGATCTGCGAGAGCTGGAAGATAGGCATGAAGATGCTCATCACGATCACGCCCACCAGCCCGCCGACCCCCACCACCAGGATCGGGTCTATCATCGAAGAGAAGCGCCGCAGGAACTGGTCGATCTGCTCCTGGTAATATTTTGAAAGCA
>JAVHRY010000059.1:0-40915 GCA_036171915.1 Elusimicrobiales bacterium
GGGTGCGCCTGTATATCCTTGCAGACCGCGGCCACCCCCGGGGTGTACCAGACCGCAAAATCTTCAACTCCGCGCACGCAGCACTTGGGGACCACTTCCACCTTCCCCTTATAAAAAGGATGCAGCGCCATCGCGTCTTCCGCGGGTTTGTCGGCTTTTTTCAGAAGCTCTTCTTTGGAAACGTTAACGTTTGACATGGGCCCCTTTAACCGCACCTTTTTCACCGATTACAGGTCAAATTATAGGAAAGAAAATTTGTCTTTACAACAAGTTTTTGATATACTTTGCTTGTTCACCCGAAGACTTCCGTCCCCGGTGAAGAAACCTGCCCGCCACGATTTTTATGGCACCGTAGCTCAGATGGTAAGAGCGGGCGTTTCATAAGCGCTAGGTCAGAGGTTCGATTCCTCTCGGTGCCACAGATTTATATAAAACCCTGTCACAGGCGGCGGCAGTGTGACCGCCCGGCGGGGTTTTACAGTTGCTAACAAGAAGCCGCGGGTGAGGACAGACTTTAGAGCGGCCTCCAGCGGAGGCCGCGTGCGGTCCGCAAGGGCACAGGCGATGTATTCAACGATAAATCGCCGAGCCGGGGCCGCGGAAGGCCGCGTTGCGGCTTGTGCGCGGCAAAAGCGGCCAAAAGAAACCTAAAAGGGCTTTCAGCAGACCACTAAGGGGGGGAGGGAAGCATGTCAGACATTTACCTTACAAAAGACGGCTTTGAAAAGCTGCAGGCTGAGCTGGTTATCCTGAAAATCCAGAAGAACGAACTTTCAGTGGAAATTAACGAAGCTCGGGAACAAGGCGATCTCAAAGAGAACGCGGGCTACATCTACGGCAAGGAAAAGCAGAACCAGGTTATGCAGCGCATCAGCGACCTTGAACTGCGCCTGCGCTCCGCTAAAATAGTAGACAACCTGGCCGTCGACAAGGAACAGGTAAGCCTTGGCGCGACTGTAACCATGCGGGACGAAAATTCCGGTTCAAATATTACTTATACGCTTTCCAGCGCGGACGAGGCGGACCCTTCGTCCGGAAAGATATCCGTAAGCTCACCTCTGGCCCAGGGGCTGCTTGGCGCCGCCACGGGCGCCTCCGTAAAGATCAGCCTCCCTAGCGGGGAGAAGCGTTTTTCCATATTGAAAATAGAATACAAATAACAGTTATTTGTTATAATAATTTGGGGACAAAAAACAGTAAAAATTTGCCGTTTTTGGCGTCTGGTCAGGAGACAATACTATGGCATTCTGGGGAAACAAACAGGAAGGGGAAAGCGCGGAGACGGGCAAACAGTCCCAGGCACACGCTGAAGGCACGCTCGAGGAAGCCTATAACGAGATAGTAAAATCCAAGGGCAGGGCGCCCGCCATTGATTTGGCCATAAAGCTCAGCGATCTTATCCTTGAACACGCCGTTAACGAGCGGGCCAGCGACGTCCACATAGAATCACAGGGCGTGAATCTGCGCGTGCGCTTCCGCGTGGACGGCATACTGCAGGACATGCTCAATGCTCCCAAGAACGCCGACATCCCGCTGACGCAGCGCATACGCGTGCTGGCCGGTTTTGACCCCGAACCGCCTACCTCTTTCAGGAACGAAGAGGGCCGCTTCCAGAAAATGCTTGCCGGCCGCCCGATACAGGTGCGCGTCTCCTCTTTCCCTACCGTCAACGGCGAGAAACTGGTGCTGCGCGTACTGGACCGCCAGCAGCTGGGCCTTGATATCGACCAGGTCGGCCTGGACCAGGATTCCCTCACCATAATCAAGAAACTTATCCGCAACCCTTACGGCATTCTGTTTATCACCGGCTCCACCGGCTCGGGCAAGACCACCTCGCTTTACGCGCTCCTTAAAAACATTAACACCCCGATGATCAACATCATCACGCTGGAAGACCCAGTTGAATACCGGTTGGAAGGCATAAACCAGGCGCAGATAAACGCTAAAACGGGCTTTACCTGGACTGAAGGCCTGCGCACCATCCTGCGGCAGGACCCCGACGTTATCATGGTCGGGGAAATACGCGACTACGACACCGCGGAAATCAGTCTGCGCGCAGCGCTCACAGGCCACCTGCTCTTCACCACCATCCACACTATAAATTCCGCCAGCATCATTGAGCGCCTTTTTGAGATGGGCGTGCCGCCTTTCCTGATAGGTTCCTCAATGCTGGGCGCAATGAGCCAGCGCCTGGTGCGCAAGGTGTGCCCGAAGTGCTCCCAGAACGCCGCTGCCCCGTCGGAACCTGTGGTAAGCGAATTTATCAAGAATATGGACCCTGAAGAGGGCAAGATAGTTAAGGAGCTGATTCTCAAACCCGGCGCCACGTATAAAGTCGAGAAAGGCTGCCCGGAATGCCGCAATACTGGCTACATGGGCCGCACGGGTATTTTCGAGCTCATGTTAATGAACGAGGAAATCCGCAAACATATTCTGGACCACGCGCCTACCGACGTGATCAAGCGCACCGCCATAAAAACAGGAAAAATGCGCACTCTCTTAATGGACGGGATAATAAAGGCTCGTTCCGGGGCGACCACGCTGTCCGAGATCATCCGCGTAACGGCGACGATGGTCTAGGCCGGGACGCCCCTGCGGCCCGGCCTCCGCACTGGGGGCCGGGCTTATTTTTTTAGAATGGGAATCATAATAATAAAATTCGGCGGCAGCTCCCTGGCAGACCCGGGGAAGATCCGGAAGGCCGCGGCAATGACGCTCGCCGCCAGGCGCGGCGGCTGCTCGCCTGTAGCCGTGGTTTCCGCCCCGGCGGACGCCACGGACGACCTGCTTAAGCTGGCGGCGCTTACCGGCGGGAAAACGCTTTCAGCCAGGGAAACCGACGCGCTGCTGGCCGCGGGGGAACAGTTCAGCGCTGCTTTACTGGCGCTGGCTATACAGGCTGAAGGCGGAAAGGCCGTCTCTCTCACGGGTCCGCAGGCCGGGATATTAACGGACAGTTCTTTCTCCCGCGCCGCCATAAAAGCTGTTAACACCCGGCGCCTCAAGTTTGAACTGGCCGCCGGGCGCATACCGGTAGTAGCCGGCTTCCAGGGCATTTCAGGCGGGGGGGATATAACTACGCTGGGGCGCGGCGGGTCGGACCTCACCGCCGTTGTGCTGGCCAAAGTTCTTCAGGCGGGGCTCTGCGAATTCCGTACCGACGTAAAAGGCATTTATACCGCGCACCCGGGGATTGTCCCGCAAGCGTGGAAACTGAAGGTCATTTCTTACCGGGAAGTAATAAGGCTGGCGGAGCTTGGCTCCGGCGTGCGCCAATTGCGGGCCATAAAATATGCGGAGCGGCACTCGATACCGCTGCACCTCCGCTCTTCCTTTCAAAACTGTCCGGGGACAATGGTTACCCGAAACGGCGGCAAGGCGGGGGCAGCCTGTCTTGCATTAAAGAGGGATGGGGAAGTTTCACTGGTTTCCGTCATAGGCCATAGTCTGGACGGGACCCACGCGGACAGGGCGCGCTCCGCGGCCAAAGCGGCAGGGCTAAACCCGGTTCTAAAAAGGCTCCGGCAGGGAGAAATTATATTTAAAACCGAAAACGCCTGCGCCGAAGTTCTTCTGAAGGCGCTTCATGCGGCTTTCTTCCATTGACTTTACTTTAGCTAAATCAATAGAATCTTAATATGACGGCAAACATCATACGCGCTATTTTCGCCTTTTTCTGGCTGGCGGCTTCCGGCTTTGTAGGCTCGCTCGGCTACATAGTGCTCCAGACCGAAGCCAACCCGCAGATTCTCTGGGGCTGGCTGGTAATGTGCGCCTTCACTTTTGTCTCGGCAACTCTCCTGGCCTACACCATTATATTTGGCCATCAGCATAAGCCTGAAGTTCCCCACCACCAAGCCCACCTGCATAACTCCTGATGGCTTGCGACCTGGTTATCAGCGGCGGTACCGTAGTAACCGGCGGGCGCTCGGCCCAGCGGGATATTCATGTCAGCGGGGGGAAAGTCCGCTCCGTGGGCCCGGTAAAGGCCGCGCCTTCTGCCCGCAGGGTTATAGACGCGCGCGGCCTGCTGGTACTGCCCGGGATAATAGACGCCCACGCCCATTTCCGCCTCCGGCTGGGCCCCGGTAAATACACCTCGGACGATTTTACCAGCGGCTCTGCCGCTGCGGCAACGGGCGGCATCACCACTTTTATAGATTACACCGGGCAGGGGCCGGGCGAGAGCCCGCTCTCCGGGCTGAAAGCGCGCATAGCTGAAGCCTCGGGAAAGACCTACACAGATTTCGCTTTTCACTGCATGCTGACGGGCTGGGAGAAGATGAAGGCCCCGGCGGCGAGAATGGCCGAGGCTGTTAAGGCCGGCGCGCCAACCTTTAAAATGTTCACGGCCTACGGGGCGCGGGGCCTGATGGCGGGGGATGCCGCGCTGTACTCCGCGCTTGAAGCGGCCCGGAAGCTGGGGGCCCTGGTCTGCGTTCACGCCGAGAACGGCCCGATTATCGACCTGTTGACTAAAAAGTACGCCGGGGCCAGGGGCATTAAGGCCCTGCCCCTCTCTCGCCCTCCTTTTACGGAAATAGAAGCCGTAGGCCGTATTGTAATGTTTTCGGCTGCCACGGGCGGCCCGGTATATTTTGTCCATCTTTCAACCGCCGGCTCAGCCGCCATAGTGGGCGCCGCCAGGTCCGCCGGGTTAAGCGTTATAGGCGAAACCTGCCCGCACTACCTGGTCCTGGACGAGGCCGATTTTAAAGGCCGGAACGGCTATCTTTATTCCTGCTGCCCGCCGATAAGGACCAAGGGCGATAACGCCGCCCTCTGGTCCGCAGTTAAGACGGGGCAGCTGCAGGTTATTGCCACCGACAACTGCACTTTCACCCGCGCGCAGAAGAACGCCTGGAAGGGCGATATCCGCAAGCTGCCTATGGGTATGCCGGGTTCCGAGACCCTGCTCGCGGCAGCCTACACTTACGGGGTAAAGGCAGGGAAGATATCCATAGAGAAAATGGTGGAACTTCTTTGCGAAAACCCGGCCCGCATAATGGGCCTTAAAACAAAAGGCTTCATCCGCCCCGGCGCCGACGCCGACTTCGCCATAATAGACCCGTCCGCCCCGGTAACTGCGGACTGGAGGAAATTCAAGCATAACACCGATTTCTCCCCGTGGCAGGGCCGCAAACTCTACGGTTTCCCGAAACACACCATCCTGCGCGGCTCCGTAATCGCCGAATCCGGCGAACTAACCGCCCCAAAAACCTTCACCGGCCAATTTCAGCGCCGCGTAAAACCGCAGATAAGATAAGTCCGCAGGCGGGGCGGCAAGTGAACGTAATTAATATTACTTCGGTACTACTGCCGGGATAAGACAACTACCTCGATATATGAAGGGGGAGACCCCAGGGGCCAGGTTAACAAAATCCCGTCGGAGGCACGAGCTTGCGTAAGCGCAAGTGCCGAAACAGGCAGGCGCGCGCACTGGGTATGCGACGCCGGTTTTGCGTTCTGGCCCCTGCGGTAGGCCCACGGCTTCGCAGCTCGCGGTCTTTTATTTACAGTAAATTAAAGAATTTGCGGGCTACGGCGATGTCCTGTTTGATGTGCCGGATGAGGGACTCTTTGGAGTGGAAGCGGCGCTCGGGGCGGAGATGTTTAAGGAAAGTGACTTCCACCTGTTTGCCGTAGATCATGCGGGAAAAATCCAGGATGTGGGCTTCCAGGATCATACGGCCGCCCAGGGAAGCCACCGTGGGGCGGCAGCCCACGTTAAGGACGGCGTTGAAAGATTCACGCCCTACTTTAACCCTGGCCGCGAAAATACCGGGGGGGAGTATCTTGGCCGGGTTTATGCCTATATTTGCCGTCGGAAAACCCAGTTTACAGCCAATCCCCGCGCCCTTTATAACACGCCCCGAAACACTGTAGTCCCAGCCCAGGCAGCGGTTCGCCTCTTCCACAGCTCCGGAACGCAGACTGGCGCGGATAAGGCTTGAAGAGATCTTGTGCCCCAGCCGCAGCGCGAAAGGCATGGACCTGAAAGCTATGCGCGCCGCAGCGCTCGCCGTTCGCAGGAAAGCCAGGTGGCCCTCCCTGCCCTTGCCCACCGCGAAATCCGGCCCCACGCAAAGCCCGCCGGCGTTAAAATGACCAAGGACCAGGCCCTTAAAAAAAACCTCCGCCGACATGCCGGCCAGCTCGCGGCCGAACTCCAGCGCCTCAATCCCGTCGGGGCGCAGGCTGCTGATAAGCCTTTCCCTTTCAGCTGGCAGCGTTATCAGGCAGTTTGTCTTTTCTCCGGAAAAGAAGAATTTAGGCGGGAAGGAAAAATAAACTATCCGGCTTTTAATACCGCGCTTCAGGGCCTCCCGGATGGCGGCGCGGATAATCCGGCGGTGGCCAAGGTGCACGCCGTCAAAAGTTCCGATAGCGAGGAAATTTTGCATATTCAAGCCGCCGGCAGAGGTTTAAGTTTTACGAGCGCGGCCTCAGGAGTTAAAACTTGCAGATCAGCTTCAGTAACGGCGTCCTTCACGCTCCAGGCGCCTATCCTCAGGCGGCGCAGCGCCGAGAGGTGGGCGCGGGACCCGAGGGCGCGGCCCATCTCGCAGGCGATAGAACGCACATAGGTGCCGCCCGAACACTCGACCTCGAAGTCCAGCGCCGCAGGCCTTATAGTCCAGGAAAGCCAGCGGACCTCTACCTCCCGCTTTATCTCCGGAACCGCCTCGTTGCCGCGGGCCAGCTTATAAAGATGCCGGCCCTGGTGGCGCACCGCTGAATAGGAGGGGACCTGCTGCATTATTTTACCGCTGAACGCGGCCACTGTCTTTTTTACCAGCTCCTCGCTTAAGTCGGGAGGGGGGGCCTCGGCCACAATTTTACCCTCAGCGTCCCAGGTGTCCGTTTCCGCGCCGAAAAGCATGGTCCCCGAGTAAACCTTGGCCGAGCCCTGCATGGCGCCCTGCACTTTAGTGGCCGTCCCCACCAGCATTATAAGCAGCCCGGTGGCCATGGGATCAAGGGTGCCCGTATGGCCGATTTTTTTTATGGCAAGCTTGCGCCGCAGCAGCTCCACCGCGTCGTGCGAAGTTATGCCTTTAGGCTTGTCAAAAAGGAAAATCCCGGAAGGCTGCACGGGGATCATTGAAGAAGGGGGATAAGTACGGAGAGGACTTTCTCCCGGGCCGCGCGCAGGGTTCCTTTCAGCCGGCAGCCCGCGGCGTTGCTGTGGCCTCCGCCGCCGAATGTTTTAGCCACCTGGCTCATGTCGATATGCCCGCGCGAACGGAAGGTAACGCTTATCCGGTCGGCCTCCTCCCTGAACATCACGGCTGCCTTCACTCCGGGCGGCATCATGCCGAAATTAATAACGTTCTCGCTATGCTCGGAACGCGCCTCGAAGTCTTTAAAATCGGCTGCGGTCAGGGTAAGCACGGCCAGGCGGCCTCCGGCTTTTATTTCAAGGCTTTCCAGGGCCCGGCCGAGTATCTTAAGACTCTCGCAGGATTTGGTGGCGTAGAGCAGATCGTTAACGCGCGAAAATTTAAACCCTGTCTCAAGCAGGCGGGAGGCGACTTCCAGCGTGCGGGGGCTGGTGGCCGGGAAATGGAAACGCCCGGTATCAGTTACGATGCCGGTGTAAAGGCAGGCCGCCTCGCGGCGCGAGACGTTCACGTTCATATTGTAAAAAAGGCGGTAGACTATTTCAGCGGTAGAAGAGGAGTGGGGCTCGACGATATTAATATCGCCGTAGAACTCCGAAGTTTTATGGTGGTCGATGTTGACGGTCCTGGCGCACCTTTTAAGCACGCCTTCGAGATTGCCGCCGCGCGCCGGGTTCGAGCACTCCAGCAGTATGGCGGCGTCAAACTTCCCGGCGGGCAGGCGGGAGCGTACGCGGCCTGAACCAGGCAGGAAACGCAGATTATCCGGCACGGGGTCCTGGGAAAAAAGACGCACTTTCTTGCCAAGGCGCTTAAGGACCGAGGCGAGGGCAAGCATGGAACCTATAGTATCCCCGTCCGGGTTAAGATGTCCGGCGAAGAAAAAAGTTTCCGAATTCGCTATCAGTTCTTCAAGACGCTTAAATTCGGCTTCAAGATCCAGTGTTCGCATCTGGTTTATCATGTTCAGCGCGTATTTTCGCGAAAATATTTTCAAGCTTGGCGGCCTTTCCCGGAGTTTCGTCAAAGCGGAACACCAGTTCAGGCACCATTTTAAGACAAAGCCGCTTAAACAGTCTGGTGCGGATCTCGCGGCTGTTCGCCTTCAAGACGCGTTCTTTACGGTTCCTGTCGTCAGCGGTGCCCAGCACCGAATAGTAGACATACAGGACCTTGTTGTCTTTGGTAAGTTCGGCGCCGGTCAGCGTAAGCAGCCCGTTAGAATTAATACCGTTTACATCCCGCAACGCGGAACTTATTTCATGCAGAAAGAGCTCCCTGAGCCTTTCATTGCGTTTTGAAGGCATAAGTCCTCAGGCTCCGGGCGCGGCCAGGCGCCGTATATGTTCTTCCTTGGTAATGGCTTCCACCACGTCTCCGACGCGGAAGTCTTTAATATCCAGCAATATGCCGCACTCAAGCCCCTTGTCCGCTTCTTTGATGTCCTCTTTGAAGCGCTTAAGGCCGCTTATCTTGCCGGTGCCGATTATTTCTTTGCCGCGCACGAGGCGCACGGGATGGTTGCGCACCATTTTGCCTTCGCGCACCAGGGACCCGGCCACGCGGCCGGAACTCAGGTCAAAGATCTGCTGTATCTCGGCGCGCCCCGTAACTATCTCTACCACTTCCGGGGCCAGCAGGCCGCTCATCGCGGCGCGCACGTCTTCCAGCAGGTCGTAGATGATCTTATAGTTGCGGATTTCAACGTCGGCTTCTTTGGCGGCTTCCTGTACTTTGGAATCAACTTCAACATGGAACCCCAGGATGACCGCGGAGGAGGCCTTGGCCAGCAGCACGTCGGATTCGGTTACATTGCCTATACCGGAGTGCAGCATCTGTATGGCGACCTCGCTGGTGTTCATTTTTTCCAGCGAGTCCCTTATAGCCTGCATGGAGCCGAACACGTCCGTTTTAAGCACGACGCTGAGGTTCCGCAGCAGTTTCTGGTCGACCTGCGACTTAATCGAGAGCAGACTTACATGCCGCTGGTGGCTGAGGGCGTCCTCGCGCCGGCTAAGCTTGCGCTTGTCGGCCACATAGCGCGCCTCTTTCTCGGTCGCGGCCACTTTTATAACGTCTCCGGCTGTCGGGATATCGCCGCTTATGCCGAGGATCTCCGCCGGCATGCTGGGCTTAAGCTCCTCAAGCCTGTTGCCGCGGTCGTCCAGCATGGCGCGGATCTTACCGTGAGCTGTACCCACGGTAAAAGGGTCTCCTATGCGGGTCGTGCCGGTAACGTTTATGACCGTAGCCACTATTCCCTTCTTGGGATCAAGACGCGATTCTATAACTATGCCCTGTCCCGGCTTATTGGGGTTGGCCTTCAATTCCATCAACTCGGCCTGGATGCTGATTATTTCCAGCAGTTTATCCAGGTTAAGGCGCTTCTTGGCGGAGATCTCCACCATCGGCGTCTTGCCGCCCCAGTCTTCGGGCAGCAGGCCGTGGTTTGAAAGCTGCTGCTTTATCTGCTGCGTGTTGGCGGTCGGCAGGTCTATCTTGTTTATGGCGACAATTATGGGAACATTGCCGGCCTTAGCGTGGTTTATGGCCTCAAGGGTCTGCGGCATAACGCCGTCCACGGCTGAAACCACCAGAACTACTATATCGGTGATTTTAACTCCGTGCGCGCGCATGGCGGTAAAAGCCTCGTGGCCGGGAGTGTCCAGCACGGTCACCGGGCCGCGCGAGGTTTGAACCATGTAGGCGCCGATATGCTGCGTTATCTGTCCGGCCTCCGAGTCCACTATGTTAGACTCGCGCAGGGCGTCCAGCAGCGTGGTTTTGCCGTGGTCAACATGGCCCATAATGGTGATAATACAGGGACGAGGCAGCAGGGTTTCCGGGGCTTCGTGCTCTATTTCTTCCTGCAGTTCCTCCTCTCCGTACATGGGGATCAGCTCCAGGTCATAGCCGTAATCGGCGGCTATCAACATTGCGGCATCCTGGTCAAGGCGCTGGTTTATGGTGGCGAAGACGCCCATGCTCATGAGCTTCTTTATGAAGTCGGTTGTCTTAACCCCCATTTTCTCCGCCAGCTCGCGGACAATTACGTTCGTAGAAACCTTCAGTTTGGGCAGGGCGGCTTTTTCAGCCGGAACCTGCGGGACCGCCGCTTCGGCAGGCTTTACCGCGGGAGCCTGGGGGGGCTTGGCGGCAGTATGCTGCGGCCTGGGCGCCGGGGGACGGGAAACAGGCGCCGGCGGCCTGGGCGCAATAACGGCCGGCCGCTGAATCGGGGCGGAGGAACGTATTAAAGGCGGAATGACGTGCCTAAGCCCGGAGGGCGAAGGCTTGAATGGCGGAAGCGGCGCAGTGGGTTTAAACCCCGGGGCTACCTGTTTAAAAACGACCGGGGCTTTAGGTTTGGGCGCTGCGGGTACGGGCGGGGCGGGGGGGGCTGCGGGCTTGGGCGGCTCCACGGGCTTAGGCTCCTCTTTCATCCCGCTAGGTCCGGAAACGATAGTGCCTTCCGCCGTTGAATGCGAAAAGACAAAACGTTTAGTGTCGGGAACCTTAGGAAGTTCCCTGGGTTCCGGCGCCTCTTCCACTTTGGGCTTTTTAGGCTTGGAAGCCGGCTTGACCGGTTTTTTGGGCGCGGCGGGAGATTCCGCCTTAGCTTTTTCTGCCTTGACAGGGGCTTTCTTAACGGCGGTTTTTTTCTTGGCGGCCGGCTTTTTTCTGGGCGCCTCATCCGGCACTTTATTCTCCGCGGTCTTCTCCGGATCTAAATTCTCATTTGCCTTGGGTTTCTTCGGGCTCATTTTTTACCTCTTCAGCCTTGGGAGTTTCTTCCTGCGCGGCAGCAACGCCGTAATTGGGGTTTTCCTCAAGGAATTTCTTGGCTCCGGCGATTATTTTCTGCGCTGTCTTTTCGCCTATGCCTTCAAGGGCGCAAAGGTCTTCCTCAACAAGCGCGGCCAGCCGGCGGATGTCAAGAACATTCATCGTTATCAGGGTTTCCGCTACTTTGGAACCTATTCCGTCTATTTTAAGCAGGTCCTGCATGGCCATATCGGTAGTGCGCTTGTTTTCCTCGAACCGCTGGCCCTCCGACTTAACTTCCATCTCCCAGCCGGTAAGGCGGCTGGCAAGCCGGATGTTCTGGCCTTCGCGGCCTATGGCCATGGCAAGCTGGTCGTCTGAAACTATTACCTGCGCCCGCTTGTTCTCTTTATCGAGTATTTTCACGGAACTGACGGTGACGGGCGAGAAGGACTTGGCGATCATGGTGAGAGTATCTTCGATGTATGGAATAAGGTCTATTTTTTCGTTTGAAAGTTCGGCCATTATGACGCGGATACGGGAACCGCGTATGCCCACACAAGCACCGACGGGGTCGACCTTGGGGGAATTGCTGCGAACCAGCACTTTGGCGCGGAAGCCGGGATCCCTTACAACATCCACTATCTCAACAACTTTCTCGGATATTTCCGGGACTTCGGCCTCAAAAAGAGCTTTAAGGAAAGCGCCTGACGCCCGGGAAAGAACTATCTGCAGGCCCTTGTTTTCCTTGTCAACGCGGTGGATTATGGCGCGCACGCGCTGGTTTACGGCGTAATGTTCCCGGCGGATCTGTTCGGAAAAAGGCAGGATAGCTTCAGCTTTTCCGAGGTCCACAAAGATATCGCGGCCGGCCACATGGTGCACCAGGCCGGTCACTATCTCGCCTTCCCTGGGTTTGTACTCGTCGTAGACGCGGACTTTTTCTATTTCGCGTATCTTCTGGATAAGCACCTGCTTCGCGGTCTGCGCGGCAATGCGGGAAAAATCCTGTATGGGGACGGGGATGTTGACGTCGTCCCCTATTTTAGCGCCCGGCTGGTGTTTCTGCGCGTCGGCCAGCGTTATTTCCAGTTCCGGGGTAACCACCGGGTCAGCGACCTTCTTAACAAGGAAGCCGGCCATCTCGCCCGTCTCCGGGTCTATACCGGCCATGATTTGGGCCGTCTTGCCGAAATATTTGCGCAGCGCGCTGACCAGCGAATCGGTAATGGTTTTAAAAACGTCTTCGCGCTTTATGTTCTTCTCCCTCTCCAGCTGCTCAAGCGCCAATAAGAGCTCCGATTTATTGTTTTGTTCTTTGTTCGTCATTATCATTTACCCCTGTGTTATCCCGCGGCCTGCCCCCGCCGAACCGGCGAAGCAGGCGGAGGAATTATTTTTTTCCTTTAAGAATATCCTCGTCAGCGGGATTAAGCCTTGCCTCGTCTATTTCATCAAGACTGAACTTAAGTTCCCCGGAAAGCAGTACCCGGCCATCCTCAAAACCGGTTATCGCGCCGTAATAGACGCGCGCCCCGTTGACCGGCCGCTTCAGGCGCACCTTCACCTGCTGCCCGGTAAAACGCCTGAAATCTCTTTCTGTTTTCACCACGCGGTCTATTCCGGGGGAGGAAACCTCCAGGAAATAGCCGTTCTCGTAAATATTATTAGCGTCGAGGTATTCCCCGACTTTTTCGCTCAGTTTCGCGCAGTCGTCAAGGTTAACCCCGCCGACTTCCCTGTCCACGTAAAGCTGGAGGAGCGGTTTCCCGTTGTGGCTTGCCGTACGCAGATCGACAAGTTCAAAACCGGCGCTACCCAGCACTTTAGAGACTTCAGCTTCAATTTCAGCGTTTTCCATAGATACCCTGCCTGACAGAAAAAAAAGCGGCTGAACTTCAGCCACCTTCCTTAAATAATAATAGCAATTCAGCCGGAAAAATACAAGGCAAATCGGGTTTTAGCCCCGCTAACAGTCTGCTGAAAAAGCCCTTCCCGGTTTCTTTTGGCCGCCTTCGGCCTGCTAACAATCCCGGCCCAGGAACAAGACCTGTCCAAACAACGCGGAGGGGGAGACCGCAGGGACCGGACAAGCAAAACCGCGTCGGAGGCAGAAACCCGGAAGCGCGCGCACGGTGTGCGCTACGCTGTTTTTGCGTTCCGGCCCCTGCGGCATACCCCGACTTCGCCTCTCGCGGCCCGCTACTTCAAGTTCCCGGCGAAATAGTCAAAGGCCTTGGCGAATGGCTCCGGCGGGGCGGAAAGCACGCCCGCGCCCACCTGGCCCACGCCCGCGTTCTTATGCGCCACGCCGGTATCGATGAACGGCAGAATGCCCTTCTTCGCCGCCTTGATAACGTCTATCCCGGTAGGCGTGCCGCGGAAGTCCAGCCCCGGGATCTTGTACATATTGTTCTCACCCACCGTGATCTCGTACATCGTAAGCGTGTAGGTAAGCGCGTCCGCGGCCTTGCCGCCCACGAACTGCACGATAGCCGGCGCAGCGGCGATGGCGAAGCCGCCCAGCCCGTTGGTCTCGGTGATAGCCGAGTCCCCGATGTCCGGGTTCGCGTCCGCCTTGGTATAGCCGGGGAAATAGAGCGCGTCCGGAATGGGAGCGGGCCCCGTGAACCACTTGCCGCCGGTACCGGAAAGCTGCACGCCGAAGTCCGTGCCGTTCCTGGCCATAACCACCACCATGCTGGAATCCTTCACCCCGCGGCCGGCGTCCATGGAGGCCTTGGAAAGCGCCATCGAAAGGTTAAGGAAGAAATGGTCGTTCCCGTTTATAAAGTCCAGCACCTTGGCCGCGGTCTCCGGGTCGCGCGCGGTCCGGATTACTGCGGGCGCGATGGCCCGGTAGAAGAGCGACGTGCCCGCGCGGTTGCGGTTATGCACCTCGTCGCCCATATGCAGCGCCTGGGCCACCATGGTCTTGAGATCGACGCGGCCAAGGAACTCTATGGCCGTCTTCAACGTCGGGTACATTACGCTCTCCATCCACTTGAGGCGCTCAATGACCTCGGGGGAATAGGCGCCGTAGCGCAGCACCTTCCCCAGGCCCTCGTTCTGCGTAGCGTAGGAGTAATTGCCCGCCGCCTCGTTCTTCACGATGAAGACCGGCATGGAGGCCGAGATGATGCCGGCCATCGGGCCGACAGCGTTATGCTCGTGGCAGGGTTCGTACTTGATCTTCCCCGAAGCCGCCAGCTTCTCGGCTTCCTTAAAATCCTTCGCCATCCCCTCGTACATCAGCGCGCCGATTACGGCGCCGCGCATGGGCCCGCACATCCTATCCCAGGTGACGGGGGGACCGGCGTGCAGGATCAGGTCCTTCTTCATGCCGGGAATAACGTCGAGAGCTACGCCCATGCCTACCAGCGCGGGCTTGGCTTCCAGCACGCGGGCCAGGGCCTTCTTATTGGCCGCGTCTATCCGCGCCGCATACTTAGCGGTCTTCACGAACAGCGCGGTCTCGGTCGAGAGCGGCGGCTTGAATTGCGCCTGCACGGCCTTCACGCCGCAGTCCGAGAACCCCTGCATGAAGGATTCCAGCCCGATATTCACCACTTTAAGTTCGGATTCGAAAAGTTTCATAATTTATCTCCAGACGATCGCATGCTATTTCTTACCGGCCAGCCTGATAATCTCTCCGGCCAGGCGGCAAGCCCCGGCGTTGGACGGCATCACCAGCACGCCGGCAGCCTCGAGCGACTTCACCACCCGGGAGCGCACCTGCGGGTCCGTCTCGGTGCCCGTGACGGAGGCGACGATGGAAAGTTCCCGGTTATGGATGAAAGCCTCGGTAATGGCGGGGGTTATGTCCTCCAGCGGCTTAAGGTTAGCTCCGTACCCCAGCACCAAGTCGAGCAGGAGCACCGAGACCTCGGGCCGCTTTGCCTCCGAGATGATCATCCTGTTGCGCAGGCTGAAATCTATCATCGGGTGAGGGCGCCCCACGGTGAACTCGTCCTCGCCCATATCTATCACGGCGTGGCCGGAGAGTTTGAGCGAATCCTTAAGTTTGAACTTCTTGTCGAGCGGGGAGTTGGAGCGCAACTCGCCGATAAGCTCCGGCAGGATCACCTGCGCTTCGCTCACGAAGGTGCCGCCGGAGAACAGGCCGCGCAGGCAGCGGGATTTTTTCTTCTTAGCCGCCTCTTTCTTAGCCAGCGCTTCGGCCTTCAGGTTCATGTCGTAGATTATTTCTTTAGCCTTGCCGATGCCGCGGCCTTTTCCCAGGCAGGCGGCCTTAAGCGCCGCTTCTTCCAGCGTCTTAGCCGGATAGAAGTCCGCCTTCACTTTTTCCTTGATCTCCCCGCCGAGCAGCACGGCCACTACGGGCTTTTTAATCTTTTTTACTTCCGCCAGTATTTTAGCCAGCACCTGCGGATGGGGGGGCTTGGAAACTATAGCGATCACCTCGGTGCCGGGATCGGCCGCCAGCAGCTTAAGGGCCTGCAGCATGGTTATGGCGCCTATCTCGAGTTTTACGTCGCGCGAGCCGGTACCGATGGCCTGCGAGATGCCGGCGCCTTCGTTGGAGATCAGGGAGGTTACTTCCTGCAGCCCGGTGCCGGAAGCGGCCACCACGCCGATATTGCCGCGCTGCACGGAATTAGCGAAAGCTACAGGCGCGCCGTTTATGATAGCGGTGCCGCAGTCCGGCCCCATCATCAGCAGGCCTTTTTTCAGCGCCGCGCGCTTGAGTTCAAGCTCTGTCTGCATCGAAACGTTGTCGGAGAAGAGCATCACGTTCAGGTTCTTTTCCAGGCACTCGGCGGCGAGCGCCCCGGCGAAGCGCCCGGCGACGGAAATAACTGCGAGGTTAGCGCCGTCCAGCATCCTGACCGCGTCTTCCAGCCCGGCGGCCTTGCGCCCCGTGGCTGCCCCGCCGCTGACCGGCTTTTTATTAAGCAATTCGTCCGCTGCTTTGAACGCCGCATCCGCCGCGGCAGGGGTTTTGGCGCTGACCGCTATGGCCAGGTCGCTGTCCCCGGCTTTCAGGATCTCCGGGGTAAGCAGGCCGGAGGCCTTTATGATGCCCTTGTTCTCCTTGGTGGCCATCACCACGGCGGAATCTATCACCCCTTCGAGCGTGTTCAGTTTTTTAGCCACCTGCATCAGCGAGACCGAGTCGTAATAAGCGCCTTTTTTTATAATTGTTTTTATCATGGTAGTTTTTCCTATGTCTGATTTCTCCGTAAAAGCCGGAAGCCTAGGCTTCCAGCACTTCCAACAAAGCGAATGCCAGCCCGGAACAGAAATCCGCGCCGGAGGTATGCCCGCTCTGAAGGGCCCCGCGCGCGGCGGCCTCGATCTCCGTCTTATCCCTGCCGCCCAGGGCCTTCATCAGGCGCCCCACCTTGGCGTTCACCCTACCCTCGTGGGAGGCGCGCAGGAAGGAATTGGATACGATGTTCTTGCCCTCGGAATTTAAGAAGATCAACTCTATCTTAAGCACGGTGTCGAACCGCAGGTTCGCCAGCGCGTAGTTATAGCCAGCCATCAGGCCGCAGAGGAAATCGTCGCCGGAGGGGGTAAAGCCCAGGCCGAGGCCGCGCATGGTCCTGGCGCCCATCGGGTAATCGCCGGCCCTGAAATATTCCACGCCCTTCTTCAGCCGGAGCAGCAGCTTCTTGTCGAAGACCCGGGAGAAGTCCTTCTCGAGCGAGGGGTCGAAGATGAAGGCGAGGCTTTTCGGCGGGGCCAGGCGGGCGAGCAGCCGGGAAAAGGAGAGCACATTGCCGAGCACCGTTTCTGGGACCGGCTCGAACTGCGGGATGGCGGAGGAGTAAAGAGCCTCCGGCTCCTTGCGCAGCCGATTCTCGTCGACGTAGAAGTAGAAGCGCGAGGCGCGCAGGCGTTTGGCTCCGGCCGGAAGCTGTTTAAGGACCAGGTTCAGCGGGCCGGCCCCGGTGCGCGGCGGCACCAGGGACACGATGATCTTGCCTTTCCTGAAGTTAAGGGCATTGGCGAAGGCCGAGTGCAGGCGGTACTCGCCCTCGGGAATGCTGTCGCCATAAGAAAGTAGATCCATAGATTACACACTGTGAGCCGGGCAGGCCGGGTTAGCAAAACCGCCGCGGAGGCCGAGGCTTGCGTAAGCGACGAGGCCGAATGACGAGGCGAGAGAACGGTGTTTGCGACGCCGTGTTTTGCGTTCCGGTCCGCTCGGCGAGCCCCTCACTGCCAGGGAAAGTTCTTGCGCTCGCCGATAAAAGGGAAGCGCTCGCGCGTCTTGGCCACCAGGCCCTTGTCTAGGGGTGCCTCGGCAAGGAAGATCCCTTCAGCGGTGCCGCAGTCGAGCACCGTCTTGCCCAGGGGGTCGTAGCACATAGAATTGCCGGAGTACTCCACTTTGCCTTCCAGGCCGATGCGGTCCACGCCTATGCAGTAGGCCTGGTTCTCCACCGCGCGGGCCCGCAGCAGGGTCATCCACTGCTCCGCGCGGCGCATGGGCCAGGCGGCTATAGCCAAGTACACGTCCACCTTGGGCGCCATGTTCCAGTAGAGGTAAGGGAACCGCAGGTCGAAGCAGACGGAGGGCATCACGCGCAAACCTTCCAGTTCGAAAAGCTCCTGCTTCGCGCCGGCCTTGTAACATTTATCCTCTCCGCCGAAAGCGTAAAGGTGGATCTTGGAATACGTATTTACCCGGTTGCCCTTGCGGTCCAGCGTAATCAGGTTGTTAAAGCCCTTCTCCACTCCGCCGTAGGAGATGTTGATCTTGTACTCCGCGGCCAGCCCAGAGAAAAAAGCGCGGTCCTCGTCCGTCAGTTCCGAAACCGCGGTATTCATGGTGAAGGCGGAAATCGTCATCTCGGAGAACACCAGCCAGTCTATCTCTTTGGCGCACTTGCAGTTCTCCAGCAGGTCCTCTATCTTTTTCTTGTTGGCTTCCTTGTCTTCCCACTTGATATCGTACTGGCACAAGGCTAATTTCATATAAGCTCCTTAAATTTTCAGCGCCCGCGGGCTGACGCGGGGACCGGATAAGCAAAACCTTCCGAAGGCCGAGGCTTGCGTAAGCGCCGAGGCCTGAGGATGAGCGACGCCACGGTGTGGCGGAGCGCGTTTTGCGTTCCGGTCCACGTGGCAGCCCGCTCAAAAACAAAACTATTTCTTCGCTGCTGCCTTTACCGCTAAAGCCACTTTTTCCTTGGTGACCGGCATAGACTTGATGCGTACGCCTACGGCGTCTTCCACCGCGTTGGCGATCAGCGGCGCGCACGGGATCATGGTGTGCTCGCCCACGCCGCGGGCTCCAAACGGGCCGTCGGGCTGGGCCACCTCGATGATGATAGGCACCACCTGGTCCGGCATGTCCATCACCGTCGGGATCTTGTAGTCCGAGAAGTTGGGGTTCAGCAGCTTGCCCTTCTCGTTGTAGCGCATGTCCTCGTAAAGCACGGTGGCGAAGCCCTGCAGCAGGCCGCCCACTATCTGGCCGCGCACCAGGTCCGGGTTAATGGCCTTGCCGCAGTCCACGGCCAGCGCCACCTTTTTTATCTTCATCTTGCCGGTCTCGCGGTCCACTTCCAATATAACTCCGGCCGAGCCCGTGGTGTAATGTACGTTGGGGTGGCCGCCCTGCCCGGTCTCCGGGTCGCTGATGGCGGAGGCGAATTCGGGCATGAACACTCCGGAGCCCATGATGGGCCCGCCCTTGAAGGTATGGTCGTCGGCCTGGATACCGTTGATGACGAAGTCGCTGAAGCGCAGCGCGAAGTCCGGCTTGGTATGGCACTTCACATGCTCGTCCTCGAGGTAGAGGGTGCTCTTGTCCAGGTAGTGCACGCGCTGCACCAGGTCCAGGATACGTTCGCGCGCTTCGAGCGCGGCGCGCTTCACCGCGTTGCCGCAGCCCCACGTCACGTGCGAGCCCACGGTCTGCCACTCGTACGGGTTGCGGTCGGTGTCGGGCGTCTCCACGCGGATCTTGCTGACAGGCACGGAAAGCACTTCGGAAGCTATCTGCGCCATCACGGTCAGCAGCCCCTGGCCTATCTCCATGCCGGAGACCAGGATATTTATGCTGCCGTCCTCGTTGAACTTGAGGAAAGCGCTGGAGCTGGCGTTGGGCGGCATGGCCGGGGACTTCCAGAAACAGACCTGGGCCTTGCCTATGGCCTTCTTCGGGTCCCTGGACTTCTCCTTCACTCCCCAGCGGATCTCTTTACGGACGCGCTCGATGGCGTCCCTGATGCCGGTGGGGTTCATATGCGCGCCGTAGGGCAGGGTGTCGCCCTCCTTGATGGCGTTCTTCAGGCGGAACTCGACGGGGTCCAGCCCCATCTGCTTCGCCATCCGGGTGATATGGGACTCAAGGCCGAACAGGAATTCGGAATAACCGAACCCGCGGTAGGCGCCGCAGGGCGGCAGGTTGGTATAGGTGCACATCGAGTCTATGCTGAGGTTGTCCACCTTATAAGGGCCGCTGGCCGACAGGCCGGCCGCGTTGACCACGTTGGCGCCGTACTCCACGTAAGCGCCCGAGTCCCAGTACAGCTTGAAGTCCAGCGCGGTGATCTTGCCGGCCTTCGACACGCCCATCTTTATCCTGGCGGTGACGCCCAGGCGCTGGTAGGTGTTGTAGAATTCCTGCGCGCGGCTCCACAGCAGCTTGACCGGGCGGCCGGGCACGGCGATGGCCAGCGCGGCGGCGATGATCTCCATCGTGACGCCGGCTTTCCCGCCGAAACCGCCGCCGATGTAGGTGCTGATCACGCGCACGTCCTTGTGGCTCAGGCCGAAGGACTTAAGGGTCTCGGCGAACACGTGGCGCTGCGTGAAGGGGGATTGCGACGAGGTCCACATCGTAAGGCGGCCGGAGGCGTCGAAAAGGCCTATGGCCGAGTGCGGTTCTATGGCGCAGTGGGCGTAGCGCGGCACGGTGTAGGTATCCTCCATTACGAGGTCCGCGTCCTTGAAGCCCTTGGCCAGGTCGCCCTTGCGGATCTTGCGCCAGTGAGCGATGTTGGTGCCCGGCTTGGGGAAGAACCAGGGAACGTGCGTGTAGCTCTTAAGATCGGGGTGGACCAGGGGGGAATCTTTTTCCAGCGCCTTGACCGCGTCCATCACCGACGGCAGTTCCTCGTATTCCACTTTCACCAGCCCGGCGCCGCGCAGGGCGATCTTGGGGTCGGTGGCCACCACGGCCGCCACCTGCTCGCCGACGAAACGCACGGTGTCGGTGGCGAAAACGTAGCGGTCGTTCATGTACAATCCGAACTTCTGCGTGAAGTTGCGGCCCGTGACCACTTTAACCACGCCGTGCAGTTTTTCCGCCTTGGAGACATCTATGGACTTTATCCTGGCGTGCGCGAAAGGGCTTTCCACCAGCGCCGCGTACAGCAGGCCGGGGCCGAACTCCAGGTCGTCGGTATACTTGGCCGCGCCCTTTATCTTCTCCCAGCCGTCCACGCGCAGCACGCTCTTGCCTACAACTTCCAGCGTTTCCCCGGCTTTCGCGGATTTAACGCCTTTCCTGGGTTTAGCAATAAGTTTCTGAAGGTCCATATTTGCCTCACTTCATTCTCTTTACCGCGCGCTCCGCCGCCGGCTGCGCGGCCGCGCAGGCGGCCATATTGAAGCGGACCGGGGAGAGGACTTTAGTCGAGGCGGCCCCGAATATTCCGGACTGGTCGCATTGGCCGGCCGCCGAAGCCTGGGCTTCCACGGTAACGGGGTCCAGGACCATGCTGCCCGGCGCGCCGCGCCAGTACCTGCGCACCGGAACTTTTACCGGCGAATAGCCCACAAGGCCGCCGTTGATGTTAACGCGCATGCCGGCCGGGTCCGTAACCACCTCCACCGCTTCATCCACAAACTGAACCGTCTGCGCCGGCTGCGCTGCGGCCCCAAAAAGACCCATGCCGCCCGGCCTCTTCATCCCGCCCTGCGGCATGGCGCAAGCCGCAATAAAAACCGCCGCCCCGATGACTATCATGTTTTTCATACCGTCTCCCCTATTCCCCGTTTTAGCAGCGGAAAAGCGCAAGCGCCTTTCTACTTCCCTTTGGCCGCTTCTTCTATCGCCGCCACTATCGGCTCATAGCCGGTGCAGCGGCAGAGGTTGCCGGCGATGGCTTCTTTAATCTCATGCGCGGTGGGCTTTGGATCTTTCTCAAGCAGTTCGGTGGCGGAAAGGATGATACCGGGCGCGCAGAAACCGCATTGGAAGGCGTTCTTCTCGTGGAATTTTTTCTGCAGCTTATGGGTCCACTTCCGGGTATTGGCCCCTTCCAGCGTAACGATCTCGGCCCCGTCGGCCTCCACGGCCAGCGCCAGGCAAGAGCGGATGGTTTTGCCGTTCAGCAGCACCGTGCAGGTGCCGCAGTCGCCGCGGTCGCAGCCCACCTTGGGGCTCTTGATGCCGAGCCGGCCGCGCAGCACGTCCAGCAGCACGTCGCTCGGCTCAACCTCTATAGATACTTTTTCGTTATTCAAAGTGAATTGAATATTATGCTTCTTCATAATTTTGTCTCCCGACATATTCAGCCACAAGAACGACTTCCCTGAAAACGCCTTTAATTCACCGCAGAGACGCCGCGATCGCAAAGGAAAGCACGACAAAGAAAGAGCAGTGAATTTTGTTTACCATTCCGCCTCTGCAATCTGATATTCTCTCCGCGCACTTATTAGATACGTTTAATTGTGCTTCGCACCCTGCGCCTTTGCGGTGAAACCGGTGTTTTACGTTAGCAGATATTTTCCGTACCGTATTTAGGCCCTTTGCCGAAAAGCCTGGCCGCGGCTTTTTCAAGCGCGCGGCCGAGCATGATCTGCGTCATGTGCAGGCGGTACTCTTTAGAGGAGCGGATATCGCTGATGGGGGAAACTTCCCGCAGTATCGTTTCCTTAGCCTTGGCGAGGATCTTTTCTCCCAGCTTGCTGCCGTTCAACACAGCCTCGGTTTCGGGGCAGCGGGAAGGCTTAGGACCGAGGGCGCAGACGGCCAGACGGTAGGTGTTATCGGCAAAAACCAGCGCAGCAATACCGCCTTGGGCAAGGTCTTCTCCATCGTAACGGGAAAGTTTCATGTAGCAGCCGGCGTGTTTTTTAACCGGCAATTTCAGTTCGATAGCTGTCACTATTTCTTCCGGAAGGAGGGCCGTTTTTTTGGGCCCGGTAAACCAGTCGCCTATGGCGATGCGACGCACGCCGTTTATACTGCGGGTCAGCACCTCGGCGTCGTAAACGGCCAGCACGGGGGCTGAGTCCGCTGACGGCACCGCGGAGCAGATATTGCCGGCCACAGTAGCGCGGTTCCTGACCCCGACCGAAGCCACGGTATGAGAGGCTTCCCAGAGCAGCGGGAACCTGGCTTTTATCACACGGGAGGCTATCAGATCGGAGAACGTGACAAGGGCGCCTATGCGGAGGGTGTCGCCCTTCAGCGCGAAGCCCGCCAGTTCTTCCAAAGCTTTTAGATCCACTACCACCTCGGGCCTGGCGATGTTCTCTTTTAAGTGCACAATAAGATCGGTGCCGCCGGCCAGGGCCCTGGCTTTCTCCCTGTAAAGCGAAAAGACATGCAGGGCTTCGTCCATGTCTTTGGGCTTGACATATTCGAATTCTGTCGTGATCGGCATATATTGTTACCTCGGTATTTCGGAAAGCGTAAAGTGTGAAGAGCGAGCTGCGCGGTAAATTGCGGAACTCTTTACCCTTCACGCTTTCCGCTTCACGGATTAGGCGGTCCAGGCCACTATGCGGCCCATGGCCGATTCAAGCTCCATTCCCTTCAAGGGGAAGAAGCCCAGCCAGCAGCGCTTGTTGGAAAGCTTGTCTATCTCGCCGCCCACATTTTCGGCGTGCACCAGGCGCTTGGGGAAAAGTTTAAGGTGCATAACCTGGTAGTATTCATCCTGCGGGAACATCTCGTCCCACTTCTGGCCGTATTTAGCCACCAGCCTATTTTCGGCCTCAATAAAAAGCTTGGGATGCCAGTTGCGGATAATGGTATTCATGGGGTGGTCGGCCGAGCCGCAGTCCACGCCTATCCACTTGAATTTCATAGCCAGCGCCCACTTGTGAAAGCGCGGGCCGGGGCCGGGGTGCTTGCAGAAATAGCGGACCTCGTCGCAGACGTTCTTCTCGTACCAGGCGTATTTGTGATAGCCGGTGTTTATAATAAGAATGTCGCCCTTGCGGATGTCGGCGCGCTTCATCAGCAGCTCGGGCTCATACAGGTCGTAGTCGCCCACGTCCTTGGATATATCCACCACCACCGCGTTGCCTACCCATTCCTTCATCGGAACTTCACCGATGGTGCGGCCGGCGCTGTAAAAGTGGATCTCGCCGTCCATATGGGTGCCCACGTGGTTGGAGGTCTTCATGATCTGGCCGTTGGCGCCCTGCCCCATATGGGCCCCGGCTATGCGCTTAAAATACTGGAGCTGGAGCGGCATATAGCTGGGCCAGGGGGGGGTGTGGATGCTCAAGGGCTGGGTAAGGTCGTACATCTTGGCCTTCTCCATAAACTTCATAAAATCAGCGGGTTTCATAATATTTTCCTCCTTCTGTCTTCTTATAAATTCTACTTAATTTCAGCCTTAAGTTCTTTAAGTTTGGCCGGAATTTCGGCCAGCTTCCAGCGCATGGCATCCTTCTCGGCGCGGCGCTTGAACTCGCATTCGCCGTCTTTGAGCGTCTTGGAGCTCACGACTATGCGCCAGGGCAGGCCTATCAGGTCGGCGTCCTTGAATTTAACTCCGGGGCGCTCGTCGCGCTCGTCCCAAAGGGCTTCCATGCCCGCGGCTTCTATAGCCGCGTAAACGGCGGCTGAAGCTTCCGCCACGGCCTTGTCGCCGCTTTCAATGCTGACCAGCGAGAACTCAAAAGGCGCGATGGCGGGGGGCCAGATTATACCCCAGTCGTCGTGGGCCTGCTCTATGGCGGCGGCCACGGTGCGGGTTATGCCTATGCCGTAGCAGCCCATCACCATGGGCATTTCCTTCTGGTGTTCGTCCGAAAAATTGCACTTGAGCGATTTGGAATACTTGGTGCCCAGCTTGAAGGTCTGGCCTACTTCTATGCCGCGCTTGAAGCCCAGGGGGGCTTTGCACTTAGGGCAGAGGTCGCCTTCCGCGGCCACGTGTATGTCGGCGAAAGCGTCCGGGGCGTAGTCGCGGCCCGCGTTTATGCCGGTGGTATGGGTATCGCCCTTGTTGGCGCCCGAAACGCCGTTGAAGACATTTTTAAGGGCGTTATCGGCGATAACTTTTGTAAGCGGTTTAGTATCCTTGCCGGGCGCATATTTAGTCTTTATCTCCACCGGGCCGGCAAAACCGGCAGGGCATCCGGCAATAGCCTCGTATATGTGCTGCGGAGCCTTTTCCAGATCTGCGGCTCCGAGCAGGCGCCGCAGTTTGTTCTCGTTGAGCTCATGGTCGCCGCGCACCAGCGCCATTACGGGCGCCCCATCGGCCAAGAAGAACAGCGTCTTGATAAACTGCTTCTTGTTTATTTTCAGGAATTTAGCCACGTCCTCAACCGTATATAACCCGGGGGTGGGCACGTCCCGCATAGGATGGAGTTTGGAAGGGTCGGCAGTGCGGGCCGGGGCCTCAGAGACCTCGGCTTTCTCGGTATTGGCGGCATAGCCGCAGGCGCAGAGGGCTATCTCGGCCTCGCCGGTATCGGCTATCACCATGAACTCGTGTGAGTGGTTGCCGCCTATCGGGCCGCTGTCGGCCTCCACCGGCTTGTAGGCAAGGCCGCAGCGGGTGAATATTTTTTCATACGCGCCGTAGAGGATGCCGTACCATTTCTGCGCGTCCCCGTCGGAGGCGTGGAAGGAATAGGCGTCCTTCATAATGAATTCGCGCGAGCGCATAACGCCGAAGCGCGGGCGGATCTCGTCACGGAACTTGAGGCCGAACTGGTAGAGCAGGATGGGCAGCTGGCGGTAGGAATTAACGTCCCGGCGCACCATATTGGTTATAACCTCTTCCGCGGTGGGGGCGAAGCAGAACTCCGAGTCCTTACGGTCCGTAAGGCGCAGCAGCTCCTTGCCGTACACCTGCCAGCGGCCGGTCTCCATCCACAGCTCTTTGGGCTGTATGACCGGGAGCCGCACCTCCTGGCCGTCCACGCGGTTCAGTTCCTGGCGCACTATTCCCTCCACTTTTTGCAGCACGCGCAGCCCCAGCGGCAGCCATTCGTAGATGCCGCTGGCGAGCTTCCTGATCATGCCGGCGCGGAACATCAGCTTTACAGAAATATTATCGGCGTCCTGCGGCGCCTCGCGCAGCGTGGGCATAAAAAATTTGGAAAGTTTCATCTTGTGTAACTCCTGTTTGCGGTATTAATTAAAAACCTTTATAACCGCTTATTTCGAGGAATGGATCTTCCTGATAATTTCGTTGACCCATTCCGATTCTTTTATGACTTTGATCTGCTTGCCGTTTTCTATCCAGATGCCGCGGCCCTTGCCGCCGGCCACTCCGAAGTCCGCCGAGCGGGCCTCGCCGGGGCCGTTCACCACGCAGCCCATGACGGCTATCTTCAGGCCCTCTGATTTTTTTAAAAGCTGGCGGTCGGAATAAATGCGGTCTTCAAGCTCGTGTATAACCTTGCCTAGGTTCACCTGGCAGCGGCCGCAGGTGGGGCAGGAAACCAGGTCCGGACCGTAATGGCGCAGGCCGAGGCTCTTAAGTATCTCGTAAGCGGCGCGTACCTGCATGGCGGGGTCCTCGGTAAGCGAGACGCGGATAGTGTCGCCTATCCCCTGGGCCAGCAGCAGACCTATTCCCAGCGAAGACTTTACAGTGCCCGCCAGGAAACTGCCGGCCTCGGTAACTCCCAGGTGGAGGGGGATATCGGATCTTGAGGCGAAAAGGCTGTTCGCCATTACGGTGCGCTCAATGTCGTCGGCCTTCAGGGAAACCACTATATCGCGGAAATCCAAACGCTCAAGCGTACGCACCTCGTCAAGGGCCTCTTTCACCATCTGTTTCGCCCAGTCATAGGGCTTCCAGGCCGGCAGTGGCTTGTCCCTAAGCGCTTTAAGCGAACCCGCGTTCACTCCTATGCGGATGGGGATCCCGGCTTTTTTGCAGGCGGCCACGACTTCCCTGACCTTGTCCTTCTCACCGATATTGCCGGGATTTATGCGCACTTTATCCACGCCTTGCCGCACGGCTTCCACGGCCAGCCTCCAGTCAAAATGTATATCCGCCACCAGCGGGATGGAAATAGCGCGCTTTATGCGGCCGAGGTTCGCGGCCGCTTCCATGTCCGGCACGGCCACGCGGATAATTTCACACCCGGCCTCCTCCAGCCGGCGCACCTGGTCCACCGTGGCTTTCAGGTCTCGGGTGTCGGTATTACACATGGACTGCACGGAGACCGGGTTGTCGCCTCCGATCGCCAAACGGCCGACCTTTACAACCCGGGTATGACGGGATTTAGAATGGCAGGCGCAGGCCATCTTATTTAACCTGCACCTGCGCGGCCGCCGCCTTCCTTGCCGCGTGAGACGAAACCAGGCGCATGATATCGCTGTAGGTGGCAAAAACCAGTATGGTCACAAGCACGGCTATCCCGGCGCCGTTCACGTACTGCATTATTTTCGGGGTGATCTTGCGGCGGAAAACGCCCTCGCAAATATAAAGCAGGGCATGCCCGCCGTCAAGCAGCGGTATGGGCAGCAGGTTAAAAAACCCCACCGCCACCGAAATAAGGCCTATCAGGAAGAACAGGTCCGTAAGGCCGGTGTGCGCAGCTTTGCTGACGATATTTATTATGCCTATAGGGCCGGCGAGGTCCGGCTTCTCGCGTTTATCAATGTTGGACTTAAGCGTCTTTACGGTAAAAGCCGTCCAGTACCAGCACTGGTAAGCGCCCATCGACAGGCCCTTAAAAACCGGCACGCTCTTATAGAATGTGCCGGGCGCGATCCCTACTACGCCGCGCGGAGCGCCGTCCGGAGCGTTGCGGGTCTTCAGGTTAACGGTGAGCTCAGCGGCCGCGCGCCGGTAAGTTAAAGAAATTTCTTTTTCAACCTGCCCGTGTATCTTATCAGCCATCTCCGACCAGGTGCTAACCGCCGCGCCGTTGACTTTAAGCACTCTGTCCCCGGCTTTCAGCCCGGCTATATCGGCCGGGTACCCCTGGCTGATATCGCCGATAACAGGGTCGTTCGAAAATGTGGGCTCGCCCACAAAAAGTATGACCCCGGAGAAAAGCGCGAAAGCCAGGAGATAATTCATGGCGGGACCGGCCGCCACTACGCCAAGGCGGATATACCAGGGTTTGGAAAAATACTCGTCCGGCGCCCCGGAGACCTCGTCTATATTTTCCCCGGCCGGCTTCACGTAGCCGCCCAGCGGCACGGACCGCAGTGAGTAGCGGGTGCCGCCTTTCGTGCGTCCCAGGATTTCAGGTCCGAAGCCGAAGGAGAAAGCCTCGACCCTGATCCCGGAGAGTTTGCAGATTAGAAAATGTCCGAACTCATGCAGAAAGATAACAAGACCGAAAGTAAACAGTACCGCTATTATGGATATAAGCATTATTACCTCTTTCTAAGTCTGGCTAAAACTGACTCCGCCTTCTGGCGGGCCCAGCCGTCGGCTTCCACCGCGTCCGCAAGGGTAAAGCCCCCGCGCGGCCCAACCCGGCAGGCCGCCAGAGTTTTTTCAATTACGCGCGGGATATCGGTAAACCGCAGGCCGCCCGAAATAAATTGTTCAACGGCCGTTTCGTTGGCGGCGCTGAGTACGGTGGGATATACGCCGCCTTTTTTGGCCGCGTAGAAAGCCAGCTCCAGACAGGGGAAACGGCGGAAGTCCGGCTTAAAAAAATCAAGCCTGGCGACCTTGAACAGATCCAGCGCGCCGGCCAGCGAGGGCGCCCGGGCCGGCCAGGTAAGAGCGTACTGTATCGGCAGTTTCATGTCCGGGTTGGACAACTGCGCCAGCACCGAGCCATCCTTAAACTCCACTCCGGAATGCACCACTGACTGGGGGTGGACCAGCACCTGTATTTTAGATACCGGCAGCGAAAAAAAGTTTTTAATTTCTATGGCCTCAAGGCCTTTATTCATAAGCGTGGCCGAGTCCACGGTGATCTTCGGGCCCATGCGCCAGCGGGGGTGCTTAAGCGCCTGGGCGGGGGTAATTCCGGAGAGGGAGCCCTTGCCCGCGTAGAACGGCCCGCCGGAGGCGGTAAGGAACACGCGCGAGACGGCGGCGTCGTAACTCCCGGGCTTTACGGCGGCAAGGCACTGAAAAATAGCCGAGGGCTCGGAATCCACCGGGATAATTTCAGCCTGCCAGCGCACAGCCTCTTTCAGGAGCAGTTCTCCGGCCATCACCATGGGCTCTTTGTTGGCGAGCGCTATCTGCTTTGAAGCGCGTATGGCCGCGAGCAGCGGCGCCAGGCCCACCGCCCCCGTTACGGCACTAAGCACGATGTCGGCGTCCTCAAGCGAAGCCATTTCCGCCAGCCCTTCCACTCCAGGGGGGAGCAGCTTTACTCCTCGCGGCAGGGCGCCTTTAAATTCCTTCCAGGCGGCGTAATTAAAAACCGCGGCATAAGCCGGTTTCACCGCCCTTACCTGCGCCAGAAGCGCTTTAATATTTGAATTGGCCGCCAGGCCCGACACTCGCCAGCCTGCGCCCAGGTTTTTAACGGTCTTAAGGGCGTTAACTCCGATAGAGCCGGTAGAGCCCAGTATGACGATGTTTTTCATCAGCGGGAGAAAACCACGTAATAATACATCAGCGGAGCGAGGAAGATATAGGAATCAAAACGGTCGAGTATCCCGCCGTGGCCGGGCAGCAGGTTGGAAGAATCTTTTGCTCCTACCGCCCTCTTAAGCATGGACTCCGCTATATCCGAAACCTGCCCGAAAACGCCTATCAGCACCCCGGCGCCGGCGGCGAAAGCGGGGGAGACGGAGCCGGGCATAAACCGGCCTATGGCGAGCGCCGTGGCCACCGCCGCTATAAAGCCGGCCGCCGCTCCCTCCCAGGTTTTCTTCGGGCTTATAGTGGAAAGTTGCCGGCGGCCCAGTGACTTGCCAAAAAAGTAAGCGGCCGTGTCCATCACCCAAACCGTCACGATCAGCAGGAAAGTGAGGCCCATACCGTCCGGCCGTACGTCGCGCAGCGCCACCAGGTGGAAGAGGCACCAGGAGATCATGAAGATCCCCAGCAGGGTCAGCCCTATGCGCTCCAGGTATTTTTTTGCCGAGAACAGCTCATAGCTCATAACGCCGATAACAGTGAACGCCAGCACAAAGCCGGCGAAATTATCGCCCCCGGCCTGCGCGTAAGAATAATGGTCAAAATAAAGTGCGGCCGGCAGCAGCAGGCCGAAAAAATAAAGAGAGGCTGACTGAACCGGCTTGGAGCCCAGTTTCATGAGCGTAGCGTACTCATACAGCGAAAGGAGAATAATGGTAAAGACAAAAGCGGCGTAGGCCTGCCCGCCGGAACGGATAAGCAGCGCCACCACCGGGATGCCGAATAAAGCGGTTAAAACTCTGGGTAAAAGCATATAGTCAGGCGCCTCTCCTTCTATCCCTCTCCTGGTAGGCCAGGAGGGCTTTAATAAATTCCTTTTCGCGGAAATCGGGCCAAAGAGTATCGGTAGCGTAAAATTCAGCGTAGGCGGTCTGCCAAAGCAGGAAGTTTGAAATGCGCAGTTCCCCCGAGGTACGTATCAGCAGGTCGGGGTCCGGCAGGGCCGCGGTATAGAGCAGGGAGGAAAACCCGGCTTCGTCCACTTTTTTAACCCCCGAAGCAAGCGCCCCATTTACCGCGTCCAGTATCTCCTGGCGCCCGCCGTAATTCAAAGCGATGTTGAGGACCATCCCCGTGTTGCCCTTAAGCCGCTCCCGGGCCGCGGCCAGGGCCCCGCGCGCGGGCCCGGGGAGGTCACCCAGGCGGCCGCTGAACATAAGGCGCACATGCTCCGCATCCAGTTCCGCCGTATAGGCCGTTATTGTTTTTTTCAGCAGGAACATCAGCGCGCTTACCTCAAACCTGGAGCGGTTCCAGTTCTCGGTAGAGAAAGCGTAGATAGTCAGGACTTTTATGCCGGCGCGGCTGGCGGCGCGCACCACCGCGTGCACGGACTCCACTCCTGCCTTATGCCCGGCCAGCGAAGGCAGGCCGCGCCTTTTTGCCCAGCGCCGGTTCCCGTCCATTATAATAGCCACATGCGCGGGCAGCAGGGAGGGGTCCAGGGGATCTTTAGTTTTTGTTACAGACATTTCACAGAGTGGCCCGCGGCCGACGCTCCGGCCGTTAGCGCCCACCGGTTAAACGGTAAGCAGTTCTTTTTCCTTGTCCGCCACAATATTCTCCACGTTTTTAACGAAGGAATCGGTCAGTTTCTGCACCGTCTCCTCATGGCGCGCGGCGTCATCTTCCGAAATTTCCCCGGCCTTCTGGGCTTTTTTAATTTTCTCAAGCGCGTCCCGGCGGGAATTACGCACGGCCACGCGGGAATCCTCGCCCATGCTGTGCACCACTTTTACCATCTTCTTGCGCTGGTCCTCAGTCATGGGGGGGAGGTTTATACGGATAACGCCCCCGTTGCGGGAAGGAGAAGAGCCAAAATCCATTTTCCTGAGCGCCTCCTCTATGGCATCCACCGCCCCGGCGTCCCACGCGCGCACCTCAAGAGTGCGGGCCTCAGGGATCGAAACCGCGGCCACCTGCTTAAGGGGCACCTTGGCGCCGTAGTATTCGATATAAACGTTGTCAAGAAGCTGGGGGTTAGCGCGGCCCGTGCGCAGGGAAGTCAGCTCGCGCTTGAATTTTTCAACCTTCTCAAGCATTCCAAGCTCGGACTCGGCGATTATATCAGTTATTGAAATCTCAGCCATAAAACACCCTCCTCGTGCGGACACACCCGTGCCCGTCAGTTAAGGTAATTATATTATATTTATGAAAACGCGTGGGAACAACCTAAGAATTTAGCGCTACGGCGTCCTCTACAAGTTCGCAGATTATGTGCGCGGCAAGGATGTGCATTTCCTGTATTCTGGGCGTATCCGTCTCAGGCGCCAGGAAGGCCAGGTGGCAGTGGGGCAGTATGAGCCCGCCGTTCCTGCCTAAAAAACCGACAATGACCAGACCGCTTTCCCGCGCCTTCAGAACGGCTTTAAGGACGTTAGGGCTGGAGCCTGAAGTTGAAATAGCTATAAGTACGTCGCCCTTGCGGCCCAGCGCTTCAATCTGACGCTCAAAAACCCGGTCAAACCCGTAATCGTTGCCCAGGCAGGTAAGGATGGAAGTGTCGGCGGTCAGGGCGATGGCGGCTATGGCGCGGCGCTCTTTTTTAAACCGGCCTACCAGTTCCCCGGCTATGTGCTGGGAATCGGCGGCGGAACCGCCGTTGCCGCAGACTAGTATCTTGCCTCCGGAGAGCGCGGCCTTGGTCAACGCCTCCGCGATAGTCTTTAAAGCCGAAGGATCGGCGGCCAGCGCCGCGACGGCGGCCTGGTGCTTCCTGATAGCCGTGGAAATTTTATTTTCCATATACCCGCTAGTCCTGCTTTATAAGCGTGCCGACCTTTTCTCCGGCCAGCGCCCGGCGTATATTGCCGGGCGTATGCAGGTTAAATACAAGTATGGGGATATTGTTCTCCATGCAGAGCGTCAGGGCGCTGGCGTCCATAAATTTAAGTCCCTTGCTGATGGCGGACATGTAGGTTATGTCTTTTATAAGTTTAGCTTTGGCGTCCGTTTTGGGGTCGCCGGTGTAAACTCCGTCCACCTGCGTGGCCTTGAAGATAACGTCGGCGTTCATCTCGGCGGCGCGCAGCGCCGCGGCGGTGTCGGTAGTAAAATACGGGTTGCCGGTGCCGCCCGCAAATATAACCACGCGGCCCTTTTCAAGATGGCGCATCGCACGGCGCCTTATAAACGGCTCCGCCAGGCGGGAAATTTCTATGGAGGTCTGCACCCTGGTTGAAACGCCTTCATGTTCCAAAGCCGACTGCAGCGCCATCGCGTTTATTATAGTGGCTAGCATCCCCATGTTGTCAGAGGTAACGCGGTCTATCATGCCGTGCCCGTCGCGGGCGCCGCGCCAGATATTGCCGCCGCCTATAACTATGGAGAGTTGTGTGCCGTGCCGCTTGCCGCCGGAGAGCGGGGACAGGCCCCTGGCTGTTTCCTTGGCGATGTAGGTGAGAGATTCGGGGCTGATGGAACGGCTGTCGCGGGAAGCGCCCAGCGCCTCGCCGGAAAGTTTAAGGAGTACGCGTTTATACATGGCAGCCTCCATACGGCACTTTTAAACCAGGGAGCGCGAAGGGCTTCTTCGCGGCTCCCGGGAGCAAGACTCCTGACCGCGCTTATTCTATACCGACGATATAGCAGTTGAACCGCTTAACTGCAACGGTACCGCCCAGCTTCGCGCCCAGGTCCTTGACAGCCTGGAGAATGGTCAGCTTGGAATCGCGGATGGAAGCCTGCTCAATAAGGCAGGCCTCCTGGAAGAACTTGTTAATGCGGCCATCCAGCATCTTGGCCACGCTCTCCGGAGACTTAGGCTTATAGGGCTTGCCGGCCTCGGCTGCCCGGGCCTTGGCTGTCTCTTCGTCCTTTTCCATCTTGGCCTTGTAAATTTCGCGTTCCTTGGCCACCAGCTCCGCGGGCACCTCCCCGCGCTGAAGGTACTTGGGGTTCATGGCCACGCTCTGCATGGCCAGTTCCTTGGCGAACGCGGCAAGCTGCGCGCCGGCCGCGGCGGCGTCGCCGCTGAAAGAGAGCTCCACCGCAGCGCCCTTACGGAGGTCCGAATGCACGTAATAATTTGAAATGGTGGAGGGGGAAGCCTGGTAGACAACGCCGCGGCGTATCTGCATGTTCTCTCCGGTCTTCATCGCCAGCGCCTGCAGCCTTTCCTTGGCTTTTTCATTTTCGGCCGGGTTGGCCATTGAGGCGTCCGTCAGCATCTCGGCGGCAAGCGCCGAAGCGAAAGCACCGACATCGGGGTTTTTAGCCACAAAATCCGTCTCGCAGTTTATCTCGACCAGGGCAAGGGTCTTCCCGTCCGGGGAGATTTTAGCGGCCACAATGCCTTCTTTCATGGCGCGGCCGGCGCGCTTGGCAAGCCCGGCCAGGCCTTTCTTGCGCAGTATCTCGACCGCCCTGGCTATGTCGCCGGCCGATTCGCTGAGCGCGTTTTTGCAGGCCATTATCCCCGCGCCGGTCTGGCCCCTTAAAGTTTTAACCTGTTCACTGGTTATTACCGCCATATTTTTGTCTCCTTGCCGTATTAAGAAAAACGAATTTAAAAAAAGGGGGCGCCGGCGTAAAAAGCCGCGCCCCCGTAGTCAATGTAAATATTACTCTTCGGTCCTGACGGGCTCCACGGGGGCGGGAGCTTCCGCCTGGGCCGGCTCGGCCGCCTGCTGGGGGACCTCGCCTTCGGGCTGCGCGGCGGCCTCGCCGGCAGGGACGGCTTCGGCTTCCTGGGTAGCCTGCTGGGCGGCGGCCTTTTCAGCTTCCGCTTCCGCGCGGCCGTCGATTATGGCGTCGGAAATGGTGGAACAGAAAAGTTTTATCGAACGAGCCGCGTCGTCGTTCCCCGGAATAGGCCAATCCAGCTGGTCGGGATCGCAATTGGTATCGCTTATTCCGACAACGGGGATCTTAAGCTTGCGCGCTTCTTTAAGCGCGTTCGCCTCCAGTATGGGGTCCACTATAAACATCACGTCCGGCAGCTTATGCATATTGCGCATACCGCTGAGGAGTTTTACAAGGCGGGCCTTCTCCTTGCTGAGCCTGGAAACTTCCTTCTTGGACATGACTTTAAAAAGTCCGTCCGTTTCAAATTTTTCCAGCTCCTCAAGCCGCTTCATGGACTTGCGCAGGGTCTCAAAATTGGTCAGAGTACCGCCCAGCCATTTTTCATGCACGAAGGACACTTCGGCGCGGAGGGCTTCCTCGCGGATGATATCCTTGGCCTGCTTTTTAGTGCCGACGAAAATAAAAGTCTTGCCCTGTTTCGAGGCGTCCTTGACGAAGGCATAGGCTTTTTTAATTTCTTTAACCGTCTTCTGCAGATCCAGAATGTGGATGCCGTTGCGCTCGCCGAAAATATAACGCGCCATCTTGGGGTTCCACCTGTAGGTCTGGTGGCCGAAATGTACGCCAGCTTCAAGCATGTTCTTCATTGATACGTTCAACATTTTATTTTCCTATCCTCCGTTATCGTTACTATGCGTTTCTTTTCCCGCCCTCAGGGAGCAGGATTTCAACACTGTTATAATATCATATCGGGGCCCCCGTTTTCAACGGAAGCCCCGATAACGGACGGGGGGAGAGGCCCCCTCTTACTTGGTGAAGTCGAAGGTCTTGGGGGGCCGGGAACCGCGGAAAACTATCTTGCCCTCTTTGGAGATGATGATAGTGACCGGCAGGCCCAGCACTCCGTATTTCTTGGCCACGGACTTATCCTTATCGAGCGCTACCAGGTAAGGGTACTTGGTCTTCGCCACGAACTTGGCGGCCCTGGCCGCGCTGTCGCCCACGCTCACGCCGATGAAGACGGCCTTCTCCGCTCCGGGATTCTTCTTCAGAGCCGCCAGCTGCGGTATCTCCTCTTCGCAGGAGGCGCACCAACGCGCCCAGAAGTTCAGCACCACGTAGCCTTTCCCCAGGCTGTCCCCCAGCTTCACCTGCTTGCCGTCCAGCCCGGTCAGGTCGAACGGGACCACCTTGCCCAGGTCCTCGCCGGCGAAAGCCAGCGAAGCGGCCAGCGCGGCGGCGGCGCAGAACAGCGGGATAATTATTTTTCTCATTTTATTCTCCTTGCTGGATCTTACGCCAGCGTGCCGGCGGTGTATATGAAATAGATGGCCGCCGCGATGATCAGCAGCGCCAGGCCTTTCTTCACCTTCACCATCCACGCCCCGGACTTGGGCAGCAGCGACCCGGCGAAGAAACCGATGAGCAGCAGCATAGTGCTGAGGCCCAGTGAGAAAGTGAACATCAAAAGCGCCCCGGTCACCACGGCTTTTTGGGCCGCCACGTAGAACAGCAGCGTGCCCAGCACCGGCGCCGTGCAGGGGGAGGCTACCACCCCGGAGGTGAGGCCCATTATGAACGGGCCGAAGAACGGCGATTTTTTCAGCGACTCCGAGGCCACGCCCGGCAGCCTGGGGATAGGGATGTAGTACCAGTCCATCATACTGCCGCCGAGGTAAAGCATCAGAGTGCCGAAGGCCAGGTAGACCCAGCTGTTGGCCGTCATAGTGCCGAACAGCGTGCCGGTAAGCGCCGCTGCCATGCCGAGCGTGGTGTAGACCAGCGACAGCCCCAGGATATAGGCCAGGCTAGCCGCCAGGCGGCTCACCGGGCTGCCCTTGCGGGAACCGAGGTAGCCCACCACGATGGGGAGGATCGGGTACACGCAGGGCGTAAGCGAAGTAAGCAGGCCCGACAGGTACACGGCGGCGAACGTCGCTATCGAGATGGAATCAAGGTTTATTTGCGGCATTTATTTCTCCTACGATGCTGCTGCTATTATAGTCAATTATCCCGGGCTTAAGGCCGCAGTTCAATACTTTCCCCGAAGACGAGATGATGACCCCGCCGGCGCCGCGGCGCCGGAGCAGGAAGGCCTCTCCTTCCGCCGGACCCAGCGCCATGGCGGAGATGGTATAGGCGTTGGCGAGCACCGCCGTGGACGCGGCCACCGTGACGGAGGCGATGTCGCCGCGCACCCTGCCGGTGCGCGCGTCGATGATATGGTGGTACTTCCTGCCGTTATGAATGAAGTACCGCTCGTAATCCCCGGAGGTTACCACGGCCCCATTCTTTAGGTCCAAAAAGCCGGCTGCCCTGTCGTCCGAAGAGAACGGGTTGCGGATGGCCACGCGCCACGGCCGCGGCGCGGCCGGGGACGAACAAAGCCGTATATCCCCGGCGCCGTTCACTATAAAATTCTCGATCCCGAAATTCCTGAGCACGTGGAAAGCCCTGTCCACGCCGTAGCCCTTGCCGATGGAGCCCAGGCCGATGCGCATGCCCGCCCGCGGCAGGCGCACGGCGCAAGCCGCGCGGTCCAGTTCCACCAGGGAGTGGTCCACCAGTTCCAGCGCGGCGTCGATGGCGGGATCGGAGGGGGGAACGCCGGTGCGGAAAGCCTCGCGCCACAGCATGCCCACCGCGGAAAAAGTGATGTCGAAAGCGCCGCCGGAATCCCTGCAGGCCCCGAGCGCGAACTCGATAAGACCGAAAAGCTCGGGGGGAACATTTACCGCGGGGCCGCCGGCGCCGGCGTTCACCCGGTTCAGCGGGCTGTCGCGGAAATCCGTAAGCATATCCTCAACCGAAGCCAGCTCGGCGTAGGCCGTGTTTATGACGGCCAGGAGTTCCGGCTCGGTGAAAACGCGCCGGCCGCCGCCCGGATAGGCGGCGATCCTGAAAGGCGACCCCATCACGGGCCTTGAGACAGCGACCGGTTTGGCCATCAGAATTTAGCGGAGAGCGTGAGCTGGAAGACCAGCGCGCTCAGGTCGTTGGACCGTTTGTAATACAGCGCGGTGCCGCCGTACTCCCACAAGACCTCGCCCGCTTCCACCTCGGGCGCGTAAGCCAGCTGCACCCCGACCTCGTTGGCCGTGAACTTCGCCAGGTCGGAATCCGAGGTCATGTAAGTCCGGAGCACGGAAAAGGCGTCGGCGTAGTACTTGGCCGCGGTCTGGTCGTAGCGCCGGTAGTACACGCGCCACGTGCCGGTCTCCTCGGCGAAAGAGAGGGCCAGGGAAGGCTCCCAGGTATTGCCGTGAATCCGCCAGGTGTCAGTATAATACCGGTAGTCCAGGTGGAAGGCCGCGCCTCCGCCCAGACTGTGCACGTAGCGGGTGTTGGCGGTCCACTTCTCGCGGGAGCCGGGAAGCTGTTCGTTGGCCCGGTCGGCTACCGCGGTGCCGGTACTCACCGTGTTGCGCGTGCCCTCCAGAAAGCCGCTCTGCGTGGTCAAACTCAGCCCTGCCAGCACTATGTCCTTTTCGCTCAGGATCTGGGTGGCTCCGGCGTTCACGGAATTGGTGGTCTTCGTTTTGAAGCCCGCCAATTTATGCAGTTTCAAGTCCCACGGGTCGGCCTCGTCCGAGAAATGGAACACCCCGGCCGACAATACGAAGTTATCCTCAGCAAAGAACTTCTGGAAGTTCATGCCGCCATGCAAGGAGTTATACGACAGTTCATGGGAAAAACCCGCGGTAGGGGTGAACACCCAGGTGCCCACCTTTTTAGAAACGCCCAGGTCGCCGCCCACCCTGGTCTGCCAGGTGCTGCCGGAGGCGCCGGTAGAGTCGTCTGATTCGTTTCCGGAGGAGGAAGCCTTTTTGGACGCGCCCGAGCCCTGGTCGAAGGCCTTGGCGGACGCGGAAGAGAGCGCGTCGAAGACCGCGCTCCCGAAAATATTGGTGTTGTGGTCTATCTGCGAGTTGATATAGAGCACCGGCTCATACAGCGTAAGGGACTGGTCGCCGGTGCCGTCGAAAACCTGCTTGCCGCCCTTACCGCTCTGGTAAAGGGAATTGACCACCAGGTCCAGGTCTGTAGTAGCGGCCAGGGCGTATTTTTCCAGGTAAACTAGGAAGATAAAAGCCAGGAAGAGGGCTCTAATTGCAGCCACAGCCGCCTCCCGCGCTCTGGCCCACGCCGCCCGAAGCGCCTTCTCTTATGGAATGTACGTCGTTAAGGAAAGCCTGCCGGTTACCCAGCGGCTCGAACTGCATAACTTTCTGTGAAAGGGTTTCACGGTCCACCTGGTGGACCATCACGCAGCCACCGAGCGCCAGCGCCAGGATGGGCAAGAAGTATGCGTTTTTTTTCATACTTCTATTATTTTAATAAATATAACGCCGGCTTTTACACCGGCGTCGGTAATTTTCTATACTCTAATCATCGGACTATGAAAATAACCATCGCTCAGATCAACCCCAAGGTAGGCGACATAGAAGCCAACTCGCTCAAGATAGAGGCGTTCGCCCGGCGCGCCCAGGCCCTGGGGGCGGACCTGGCCGTGTTCCCGGAACTGGCTCTTACGGGCTACCCGCCGCTGGACCTGGTGGAAAAAAAAGATTTCATAGACCAGAACCTGCGCGCGCTAAAACGCTTGGCCGGGCTTAATCTCAGGACCGCGCTGGCCGTAGGCTTCGTTGACCGGAACCCGGCCCCGAAGGGCAAGGCCCTGCTCAATTCCATAGCCCTGCTGCACGGGGGCAGGATCGCCGCGAAGCGGGCCAAATCGCTGCTGCCTACCTACGACATTTTTGACGAGGCCCGATATTTTGAGCCGGCGGTTGATAACCGGCCGCTTAAATTCAAGGGCGTTCTGATAGGGCTGACAGTCTGCGAAGATATCTGGGCCGAAACAGCGCTGCTGCCGAGCCGCCTGCTCTACCGCAACAACCCGGTAAAAACCCTCTGCGCGGGCAAGGTTTCCGTCGTTATAAACATCTCGGCTTCGCCTTTTTTCCGGGGCAAGGGCGCCAGGCGCCGCGCCATACTTTCAAGACTCGCCAAAAAAATGAAGGCCCACATAGTTTACGTCAACCAGGCAGGCGCGAACGACGAACTGATCTTTGACGGCAACAGTTTCGCGCTGCTCCCTTCGGGGAAGATCGCCGCCCGGGCCAGGGCCTTCGCGGAAGACCTGCTGCTGGTGGACACCGCTTGCGCCGCGGCCGCCGGTCCAGGCGCGGCCCCGCAGGAAGGCATAGCCGAAATACGCGGCGCCCTTACGCTGGGAATACGCGACTATTTTAACAAAATGGGTTTCAAGAAAGCCGTGCTGGGCTTGAGCGGAGGCATAGACTCGGCCGTTGTGGCGGTCCTTGCCGCGGACGCCCTGGGCCCGGAGAACGTAACGGCCGTGCTTATGCCTTCGGAATACACCTCCGGCCAGAGCAACGCGGACGCGCTGCATTTGGCGCGCAACCTCGGCATAAAAACGCTGACCGTGCCTATAAAGAACATCTACCGGGCCTTCCTTAAAGAGCTGAAAGCCGGCAGCCCGGAAGGCGAGGTAAGCCTTACCATGCAGAACCTGCAGTCCCGGTCCCGGGGCAGCATACTGATGGCGCTGGCGAACTCTAACAACTGGCTGGTGCTCACCACCGGCAACAAGTCGGAGATAGCGGCGGGCTACTGCACGCTCTACGGAGACACGGCGGGGGCTTTGGCGCCTATAGCCGACCTGTTTAAGGGCGAAGTTTATAACCTGGCGGCTTTTATAAACGCGGACGGGGAGGTGATCCCGCGCGCGATCATACAAAGGCCGCCCACCGCGGAGCTCAAGCCCGGGCAGAAGGACCAGGACGACCTGCCGCCCTACCACAGGCTGGACGAGATAATACGCCTCTACATGGAAGAGAACCGCGGGCCGGCGGAAATAGTCAGGCGCGGCTTCAAGCGGGAACTTGTGCTGTCCGTGCTGAAGCGCGTTGAAGCTAACGAATACAAGCGCAAGCAGCTCCCCATAGGCCTGAAAGTCACGGAGAAATCATTCGGCTACGGCAGGAAGATGCCGATAGTAAAAGCCCTCGGATACATCAAGTAAAGCCACATGCAAAAGCACGCCGCCACACTGCTTGTCTCACTGCTCGTATTCTGCGCCGCGGCGCAGGCACAGGCGCCGCAGAAAAAACACAGGCCCGTCAGGCACGTAAAAAGCGCCGCGTTAAAAACCGAACCTAAGACCAAAGAAGAGGTTCTTAATACCGTAGTGCGGTCCAGCGTCCCGCTCAGCGAGGGCCTGCTCTCCAAGACCCTGAACGCGATCACGATAGATACTCGCTACGGCCCGGTAATTCCTTTCCCCATAATAGATTCCAGCAAGGACCTGGGCCCCAGCTTCGGCGTTATGCCGGTCATCGCCATCAAGCAGAAGGGGACCGGCGTTATAAAATCCGTCCTGATACCTTCGGCCACTTACAACAAGAACCTCGGCACCACGCTGACCTACCGGCACTACATACTGCCCGACGATAAGCGGCTTTTTATCTTGCGGGCCTCCCACTCGGACCACGTAGAGCGCGAGCTGATGACCTATTACTACACCCCGCAGTTCCTGTCCACGAACGCGCGCCTGGGAGTGGAGGCCAACCACCTGGTGGACGGCAAGCCCTCATTTTACGGGATCGGCATAGATTCAAAGCGCGCCGCCAGGGCTAACTACGCGCTGGAGATGACGGGGGAAGAGGTAACGCTGGACATCCCGGTGGCGCGCAGCGTCTTCATTAACTTTGACCATTCTTTCTACGCCAAGCAGGTGCTGCCGGGGCCGGTGGTAGACGACAACGGGCAGTTGAAGGACAGGTTTCCGCAGGTCTATAACCCCGCTTCCGACAGCCGGAACTTTCATGCCAACCGTTTTTCGCTTATCTACGACGACACCGACCATCCCTCGCTGCCCAAAATAGGCACCTACGCCAGCGCCGCCGTCCTCTATTCCAACAAGAAGCTCGGCTCCGGCTACGAATACCGCACCTATTCCTTCCAGCTTAAGAACTACTATAACTATAAGGAAGAGGGGCGCTTCGTGACCGCGGTGAACTATCTGCTGCAGTTCCAGAAAGGCGACGACCTGCCGTTCTATGCACAGCAGCAGCTGGGGGAAAGCACCGGGCTGCGCATGGCCGGCGACGGGCGCTTTACCGACAGGGGAAAATTCGTCTTCAATATAGAGGAGCGCATTACCCTTTCAAAAACGCCTTTTTACAAGTTCATCAGCGAAACCGAGATAGCGCCGTTTCTGGATGTGGGGACCGTGTTCCCCAACGTCTCCGCTTTCAGGCTGCACAACCTTAAATACGGCCCCGGGGTTTCGGCGCGCCTGGTCATACGCCCGCAGCTGGTGGCCACGGTGGACTTCGCCTACGGTTCCGAAGGCGCCAACGCCATCATCCGCATCGGTTACCCTTTCTAATTTATTATTGTCCCTGCGGTTGCCGGGGAGACCGGAACGCAAAAACAGGGTCGGGCACACCGTGCCCGCCCTTCCCTGTCTCGCCCGCCGCGCTGCGCAAGCGGCGG
>JAVHRY010000059.1:40925-43652 GCA_036171915.1 Elusimicrobiales bacterium
GTTTTGCTAACCCGGTCTCCCCGGCAACCCTGCCCCAAAAAAAAGCCGCCGGAGATCCGGCGGCTTTCTTCTTATCACCTGACGGCCTTATTGCAGCTGCGACAGGTCGGCCACGCCCTCAATAATGGTCACCAGCGACTTTATCAGGTTCAGCCTGTTCTCCCGTACTTTCGGGTCCTCGGCCATCACCATAACCTTCAAGAAGAAATTATCCAGGCTGCCCTTTATCGTAAGCAGCTCTGAAAGCCCGCCGGCGTAATCGCGGCGGGCTATACGGGCGGCCAGTTTCCCGGACAGCGCCTTTATGCCGCCGCAGAGGGTGCGCTCCTCGTCCTTGTCAAACAGGCTCTCGTCGGGAATCCCGCTGAGCGGGGCCTTGGCCTGGCGCAGTATGTTCTTGGCGCGCTTAAAAGCCATGGCTATGCCGGCGAAGTCCGGGTTTACGCGCAGGGCATGGATATCCTTGATGCGGTCCCGGCAATCCAGCAGGTCCCCGCCGGCAAGGAAGAACTCCCGGACGGCTTTTGCTTCGTCGAAGCGGTAGCCGGCCTCGGTAAAAACAGCCTCGGCGCGCTGCCAGACAAAATCCATGGGCACGGCGATATCGCGTTTCTCGGCCGCGGCGGGCAGCTGCCCGAAAGCGAAGCGGAAAGCCCCGGCCAGGTTTAGCTTCAGCCCGTGCTCTATTATTACCCGCACAAGCCCGTGCGCCTGGCGCCGCAGCCCGTGCGGGTCCTCGCTGCCGGAGGGGATCTGGCCCAGCGCGAAGTCGCAGGCCAGCGTGTCCAGTTTGCCGGCCAGCGCGACCAGGGCGCCTTCCTTCGAGGACGGCAGGGGGGATTTGGCCGACAGCGGCCAGTAGAACTCCCCGATGGCGCGCGCGGTGTTCTCGTTCATGCCGGCGTTCTTCGCGTAATAGTAGCCCATCACGCCCTGCAGTTCGGTGAATTCCTTCACAAGGTTGGTGGTCAGGTCGGAATAGACGTGCGGGGCCGCGGCCAGGACGTCTTCCTTATTAACGGCGGCGCCGCAATTGTCGGCCAGCCAGGCCGCCAGCTTTTCCACGCGGGCGGTCTTGTCGGCCATCGTGCCGAGCTTCGCCTGAAAGGTTATGGTCTTGAGCTTGTCCTGGAACTCCGCCAGCGGGATGGCCAGGTCGCGGGTGTAGAAGAAGATAGCGTCGCGGAAGCGGGCCTCCAGCACGTTTTTGAAGCCCTCCTCCACGTTGCGCTGCCCCTTGGACACGCCGTCGCGGATGCCCACGAAGTAGGGCTGCAACCCGCCTTTCGAGTCGGCCACAGTGAAGAACTTCAACTGCTTCTTCATCACCAGGTGCACAAGCTCGTGCGGCAGCTTCAGGAAATCCTGCGAATAGCCGGACATCACGCAGACGGGATACTCTATCAGGTAAAGGTTTTCATTTAGCAGTTCGGGGTCGGCCTCGAGCTCCAGCTTCATCCGCTTCGACAGGGACGCGATCTCCTTGCGCAGGGTCTCCAGGCGCTCGGCGTCCTTCACGATGACGTTGGCGTGTTCCAGCGCCTTGAAATATTTCTCGGCCGCGCCGATCGTAACGGGGCGGGAACCCTTCGCGCTGAGGCCCACGGTCAGGCGGCCGGACTTAATGCCGGCCACGCTGAAGACCACGGGTTTGTCGCCGTAAAGGGCGAGCAGGCTGCGGATGGGCCTGGCAAAGCGGAAGCGCGTGGCCTCCCACACCATGTTCTTGGGGAACTGCAGCGAAGCGATGACCTGGGGGAAGATCCCGGCCAGCGCTTTGGCGGAAGGGCGCCCCGGTATCTTGCTCTCGAATACGAGTACTTCGCCCTTGTTGGGCACGGTCTCCACGCCCAGCTTGTCCGGAGTGGTGCCGCGGCCGCGCGCGAAACCGGCGGCCTGCGGGGTGTAATTCCCGGCGGCGTCTTTCAGCAGCCGGGCGGCCGGGCCGTAGGATTTCACGGTCTTCTCCTCGCTCTTGGCGGGAACGCCGGAGATATAGAGCACCAGGCGCTTGTAGGTGCCGTAGGCTTCTATGCCGTCATAAGGGAGGTTGGCTTCGGCCAGCAGTTCGGCCGCGCGCTTCTTCAGCTGCTCCTCGGCGGAGGTCACGAAGCGGGCAGGGATGTTCTCAATGCGGATCTCAAGCAGGGCGTCTCTCTTAAGCATTGATTTTCTCCTTCTTTTCGGAAGGCTCGTTGGTCTCCACGTAGGCGGTGGCGCAGGCCTTGGCGATGTCGCGGATACGCTTTATCAGCACGGCGCGTTCGGAAACCGAGATGGCGCCGCGGGCGTCGAGCAGGTTAAAATTATGCGAGCACTTCATCACCAGGTCGAAAGCCGGGAGATAGTAGCCCTTGGCGGCTAGGCCGCGCACTTCCTTCTCCCAGTGGTCGAAGTTGAAACGCAGGTTCTCGATGTCGGCTTCCTCGAAGTTGTAATGGGAGAACTGCACCTCCTGGTCTTTATGCACCTCGCCGTAAGTCAGGCGGTCGGTCCACATGATGTCCGAGATGCTTTTCTTTTTCTGCACGAACATGGCCAGCCGCTCGAGGCCGTAGGTTATTTCCACGCTGATCGGGTTCAGCTCGTACGAGGCCATCTGCTGAAAATAGGTGAACTGCGTAACCTCCATCCCGTCTAGCCAGACCTCCCAGCCCACGCCGGAGGCGCCGAGGGTGGGGGATTCCCAGTCGTCCTCTATCCAGCGGATGTCGTGCTCGGTATGGT
>JAVHRY010000060.1:0-13814 GCA_036171915.1 Elusimicrobiales bacterium
TGAAACGGCTGCAATCTTTTTACGGCACTGTGGGTAAGCTCAGGCTGGGCCCGCCCGCCGGCTGGCAAAATCTGAACCAGAGCGGCTACTGCGGAGACGGTACCTGCGACGCTTTTGAGCGGGCGCATCCCGGTCGCTGTCCCGGGGACTGTAACTATTCCCTGCGCCCGGTGCCGTAGTTGAAATGGGTATTTAATTCCGAGCGGAGGAAACATGAAAAACAGAACGATTAAAACCATTATAGACGGGAACTGGGTGGTTGAAGGCGCCGGGGTAAAGCTTAAGCGCATCTTCGGCTTCGGCGATACCGACCTGACCAGCCCTTTTTTGCTGCTGGATAATTTCGGCTCGGCGAACCCGAACGACTATATCGCGGGCTTCCCTTGGCACCCGCACCGCGGCATTGAAACCATCACCTATATCCTGGAGGGCGCGGTGGAACACATGGATTCGCTGGGTAATTCCGGCGTCATTACCGACGGCCAGGTGCAGTGGATGACCGCTGGCTCGGGCATCGTTCACCAGGAGATGCCGAAGGCTTACGGGGGCACCATGCGCGGCTTCCAGCTCTGGGCTAACCTCCCGAAAAAGCACAAAATGACCGTGCCCCGCTACCGCGACATAAGCGCCGGGGATATCCCCGAGGTTAAGAAAGAAGGTTTTACCGTAAAAGTTATCTGCGGCGACTACTCCGGGGTATCGGGCCCGGCTAAGGAGATAGTGATACACCCCTGGTTCTTTGACGTGAAGGCGCGGCCCGGCGCCCGGTTCACGCTGGAAGCCCGCCCGGAGGATAACGTCCTGGTCTGCGTGTTCGAGGGAACAGGCTTTTTTGACGCGGAGAAAACGGCCGAGGTCGGCCCCGGCCAGGTGGCCGTGCTTGAAAATGGCGACACGCTGGCGTGCTGCGCCGGACCGGCAGGCGTGCGCTTCATGCTGATGGCGGGCAAGCCCATTAATGAAACGGTAGCCTGGCGCGGCCCGATAGTTATGAATACCGAGTATGAGCTGAAAACCGCCTACCGCGAATACAAAGCCGGCACTTTTATAAAAAAAGCGGGGTTTCTCCCGGAGTAAAACGGCCCGGTTCGGAAGAGCCGACCGGATATTTGTATAATACAAATAAGATTTTCGGGTAAGGTAAAACGGAGGAACTTCAATGGCTAAACTTAAGATCAATCCGGCTATCGTCAAGAAGAATGCCGCGCTCTGCCGCAAGCGCAAGATCGTGATGCCCACTTTCGCGCAGATGAAGGAGCCTAACCTTATTCCCGACAAAGTAAAGAAAGCCCTTAAGCCGGTCGGCCTCTGGGACGTCAACCCCATCAACCTTTTCAGGATCAACTGGCATAACGACCACAAGACCGGCGGCTTCGGGCCCGTGAACACGCTGGAGATCCCCAAAGAGATCACCGGCATAGACGCCCGCGTTATCGGCATAGTCGGCAAATACTTCCCCACCGGCGCGCATAAAGTAGGCGCCGCCTTCGGCTGCCTGGCCCCCCGCATGGTCACCGGCGAGTTCGACGCCGAAGCCCAGAAAGCCGTCTGGCCCTCCACCGGCAACTACTGCCGCGGCGGCGCTTTCGATTCCAAGCTGCTCGGCACCACCCCCGTAGCCATCCTCCCCGAAGGCATGTCGAAAGAGCGCTTCGACTGGCTCCGCGAGATAGGCTCCGAAGTTATCGCCACCCCCGGCACCGAATCCAACGTTAAAGAAATATACGACAAGTGCTGGGAAATAAAGAAGACCCGCAAAGACTGCGTCATCTTTAACCAGTTCGAAGAGATGGGCAACCCCACCTGGCATTACCACGTCACCGGCGCCGCCCTCGAAGAAGCCTTCAACGCCATAAAGGGCCCCAAGAGCCGGCTCGCCGCCTTCACCTCCGCCACCGGCAGCGCCGGCACCATAGCCGCCGGCGACTACCTGAAGAAGAAGTTCCCCGGCCTGAAGATAACCGCCTCCGAGGCCCTGCAGTGCCCCACCATCTTGTCCAACGGCTTCGGCGAGCACCGCATAGAAGGCATCGGCGACAAGCACATCCCCTGGGTGCACAACGTCCGCAACACCGACGTGGTCACCGCCATAGACGACGAAGCCTGCGTGCGCATAGCCCGCCTCTTCAACGAACCCGAAGGCAGGAAAGTGCTGGCCCAGTACGGCGTGAAGAAAGAAATCATCGACCAGCTCGGTCTGCTCGGTTTCTCCGGCATCTCCAACCTCCTCAGCGCCATCAAGACCGCCAAGTACTACGAAATGGGCAAGGACGACGTTATCGTTACCGTGTTCACCGACTCCATGGAACTTTACGGCTCCCGCCTGAAGGAGATGGAGAAAGAAATGGGCAAGTACACCCGCGAGAACGCGCTGGTGGACTTAGAGCGCCGCCTGCTCGGCGAGAGCGTGAACTATATGAAGGAGCTCACCTACACCGACCGCAAGGCCGTGCACAATCTCAAGTACTTCACCTGGATAGAGCAGCAGGGCCGCACCTCGGACGAGCTGCGCCGGCTGTGGGACCCGTCCTACTGGGACGAGACCTTCGGCATGGTGGGAGAGTACGACAAACTTATAGAGGCCTTCAATAAGGAGGTAGGCCTAGTGTAATGTCCACAAAAGGCGCCGTTAAAATAGAATGCCCGCACTGCGGCGAAAAGTTCGACGCTGATTTCTGGACCGTGGTGCGCGGAGACCGGGACCACCAGGTAAAGGACCTTATCCTTACCGGGGAATTCAACCTGCTGATGTGCCCCCACTGCTCGGTGATGTTCCCGCACGAAGAACCGTTTATTTATATGGACCCCCTGAAGGGCCTGCTCGCTTTTGTAATGCCGGAAACCTACCTGGAGAAAAAAGACGAATGGATAGCCCGCATGAAGGCCGACTATGAGCCGCTGCGCGCCGGGCTTGCGGCCGGGCAGGGTATCCCCGGAGAGCCGCTGTGCCTTTTCGGTTTGGGGCAGATCGGCGCGCTGCTTGAGGCCGACCTTGACCGCGAGGAGGAAACGGAAGTTATGGAGTTTATGGCCCGCGAGGCGGGACTGCAGCTCCTGCCGTTAACTCCGTCCGTGGCGCGGGAGCTGGACCTGCCGTTCTCGCTGCCTATGCCCTCCGGGCTCGGGGGCCGGGCCGCCGCGCTCAAGGCCGCCGCGGATTTGGCGGGGAAAAATACCGCGCTGCCCCGGCTTAAAAAACTTGTGGCCGCGCTCGCCGCCCTTAAAGAAGAAAAGATCCCTTTTCTGAAAAGCTGATGAAGCTGGTTCCCCTTAATGACCTGCCGCTGCTTGAAAAAGCCGCCGCCCTGGCCTCCGCGGCCGGGCTTGAGATTTACGCCGTAGGCGGCTGCGCGCGCGACTGGGTTCTGGGCCGCAAAAGTTCGGACATAGACTTCCTGCTTAGCGGCGGCTCGGAAAAGATAGTGGAGGGCATGGAAAAAGCCTACGGGGGCCGGCACCAGAAGTTCAGCCCTTTCCTTACGGTACGATATTTCTCCGCCGAAGGGCGCCGGCTTGATTTTGCCGGGTTCCGCAGGGAAACTTACGCTAAGCCGGCGGCCCTGCCTACGGTCGCGCAAGCCGCCTCCGCCGCCGAGGACCTGGGGCGGCGCGACTTCGCCTGCAACGCCATGGCCGTGCGCTTAAACGGCCCCGATCCTTTTCTCCTGCTGGACCCCTATAACGGCCTCGCCGATATAAGATCCGGCCTGGTGCGGGCGCTGCATGCTAAAAGTTTTGAGGACGACCCCACCCGGCTCTTCCGCGCCGCCCGCTTTGCCGGCCGGTTCGGCTGGGCGCTGGAAGAGGGGACGCTCGCCCTGGCGCTGGCCGCTGTAAAGGCGGCCTTCCCGGCCCTGCTCAGCCGCGAGCGGCTGCGCAACGAACTGGTAAAGGTGCTCGGTGAGACGGACCCGCTGCCTGCCCTTGAGATCCTTAAGGGCCTGGGCGCGCTTGCTTTTATTCATCCGGATTTTGTCTTTAACAATAAGGTAAGGGACGCCAAAACGCCTAAAGAGCGCCTGGCCGCGGCGGCGGCGCTGATGGGAGAGAGCAGTGCGGATTTTATTTCAGGGTTGAGGCTGTCCAGGAAGGATTCGGAAGAACTGCGCGCGCTTGCGGCTAAACTAGCCGCGCAATTTTAACAGCAGCGCGTTTACGTCGAAAGGTTTGTAGATAAATTCGTATTTTTTCTTCTGTATGGCTTCCAGGTTGGCCCTGTCGTCCACGTAACCGCTCATAAGAACTACTTTTAACCCCGGCTTTACCCGCCGGATGGCTTCGGCCAGCTCCACCCCGCTCTTGTCCGGCATAACCACGTCGGAAAGCAGCACGTCGAATTCCCCGTCCATCTCATGGTAAATATCAAGGGCTTTTCCGGCGCAGTCCGCCGCCCAGACCCGGTGGCCGGCATTCTTCAGCGCTTTTTCCGTTAGTATGCGCAAATCTTCGTCGTCCTCGGCCAGCAGTATCCTCAGGCTTTTGTCCTCGCGGGCTTTGCGTATTTCCGGGGCCGGCTGGGGAGATAGCTGGGCTAAAACAGGGAAATAAATTTCGAAACTTACCGTGCCGCCGGTTTCAAGCACGTCTATCCAGCCCCGGTGCTGGCGGGCTATGCCGTAGGCCGCAGCCAGGCTGATGCTCTTTGGGGCGTAATAAGGCTCAAAGATCTGCGGCAGGTCTTCAGGCTTTATCTGGTGGGCGCTGTCCGACACGGTGAGCCGCACGAACTGCGCGGAAGCCGGGGCGTCCACGGCGGAGCCGGGATAACTGCGCAGCACGACCGCCTCGGTTGAAATAGCTACCGCCCTGTTCTCGCGCGTCTCTTCCGCAATCAGGCTCATTATAAGCTTGTTAACCTGGGCCGGGTCGGCCAGGGCGGCGGGCAGGCCGGCGGGCAGGCTGGTCTCAACTTTTGTTTTCTCTCCAAGCAGCTTACGGAGCATCTGCGCGGTTTCCGCGGCCAGGGCGCTCAGGTCCGAAGGCTTAAGGTCCAGCACCTGACGCTGGCTGAGCGTCAGCAGGTGGCGGGTGAGGTCCGTGGCGCTGGCTATGGCCTTATGTACGGAGTTGGTGTAACTACCGGTTTCCTCATCGCGAGGGATGCGGGCGCGGAGCATGTAAAAAGCCGAGCTTATTATGCTCAGGATATTGTTGAACTCGTGTGCCAAACCGCCCGCCAGGCGCCCGAGCGCGTCTATCTTGCCCAGCTGCAGCAGGCGGTTCTCGAGTTCCTTCTTTTCTGAAAGGTCCTTGCCTATGTGCACGGCCCCGGCCAGCCCGCCGTTCCCGTCAAGGATAGGGGAAATAGTAACCAGCAGCGGCAGGCCCAGGACCGTTTCCTGCATTTCGGCGGTATGGGGCTTCTTGTCCTTCAGCATAAGGGCGTAGGGGGAGTTCTCCGCCAGGGGGGCGGCTCCGGATATGGGCTCAAAACAGGGTTTCCCTGTTATTTCTTCCGGTTTAAGCCCAAGCTTTTCGGCAGCGGCCGCGTTGGCGCGCACTATGCGCGCGCTGTTATCCAGGATGAAGATATAATCGGTGATGGAATTGAAGACCTGTTCCAAGCCGCGCGCTGTTTCGGCGTTGCGGCGCAGGGCGGCTTTTTCTCCGCGCGCGCGGACGAAATAATATACCGCCGCGCCCAGCAGCGCGCCGGAGGCGAAGATCAGGGTGTAATCGGCGAAGGTCATTCTTGCGGGTTTACTTTCTGCAGCAGCAGCCGGGCCTTGATGACGTTTTCAAGTGAGGCCAGGTTAAGTGGTTTGGCCGCGTAGTCAAAAGCGCCGGCGTTCAGGCAGGCGCGGGCCAATTCTTCGTCTTTGTTGCCGGTTATCATCATAAAACCGGTGGCCGGCATTTCCGGCAGCAGTTCGGTAAGAACCTGCAGGCCGTCTTTGCCCGGCATGAAAAGGTCCAACAGCACTATATCCGGGTGTCCGCTGCGGGCGAGTTCTGCAGCCTTAACGCCGTCTTCCGCTTCTAGTACTTTAAAGCCCAGCGAAGAAAGAAAGCGGCTCAGGATTTTAAGGATCTGCGGGTCGTCGTCGGCAACCAGCACAAGGCCTTTTTCCCGCCCCGGCGCCTGCGCGGCCGGGGGCCTGCGTTCCATAGGCTGTTTTGCGGGTTTAGTTTTAACTCCTAATATCCGGTCCACCTCGTTGAGCACGTTGGACAGCCCGTCGCCCTTTGAGAGGAAAGAGGCTGCCCCGTCGCGCAGGTAGGCTTCGGCGTCTTCGGGCGCGTCGTAGCCTGTAAGTATTAGAATGGGCGTTTTTTTTGAGATCTCGCGTATTTTGGCGAACACGGACGAGCCTGTCATTACCGGCAGGTCCCGGTCCAGGATCACCAGGTCCGGGTGGTTGTTCTTAAAGGCCAGCACGCCGTTGCCTCCGTCGGAGGCGGTAATAACCTGGTGCCCGGCGCGGGAAAAGAAAACCGTCAGCGCGTCGCGCACTATCCCGTCGTCGTCTATAATGAGTATCTTAGCCATAGCCCGGTGTCATAATTATATTATAAAAACGGCGCTTCCGGTTTCCACTTGGCCCTCCGGCTTTCCCGGTTTAGTCCAGCCGCCGGTCTTTAAGGTACATGGAGCCCGTGCGGTCTTTAAGCCCCTTCAGGTATTTCTTGATCTCCGCGGCGATATCAACTATCTTTGCGTAGTGGTCAAGCGTCCTTTTTTCATTGGTGGCCAGGGCTATGGTGAGCGTCATGACCGGGAACTGCCGTTTATCGCCCGCGCGGTCTTTTGAAACGATAAAGCCGCGCTCGCGGTCCTCGCGGTTGTAGAGTTTGGGCGCCAGCAGGTCAAAGCGGGCGGCTATGATCTTCGCTATTTCTTCCGCCCGCTTGGGCGCCGCCATCAGCGCGAAGTCGTCGCCGCCTATGTGCCCCACAAAAACGTCTTCCGCCGCAAAGTCGTTTTGTATGTCAGTAAGCAGGGCGGCCGTCTGCTTAATGGCGTTGTCGCCGTTAAGGTAGCCGTAATTGTCGTTGTACGCCTTGAAGTTGTCTATATCTATGTAGAAGAATGCCAGCGGGCCGCCGGTTTTAATGCGGAGCGCGGCTTCCTCTTCTATTGCGGGGCCTCCCGGCAGAAAGGTCAAAGGGTTAGCCCCCAGCATGCGGCGCGTCCGGCGGTTGGCGCTCTCCACTCTTGAAACCAGGTCCAGCGAGTTGAAAGGTTTTGAAATAAAATCATCAGCGCCCAGGCCGAATTCAGCCGCCTTCTCCTGCGGGTTATCGTCGCCGCTTATTATTATTACCGGGATCATGGCCAGGCGGGAGTCTTTGCGTATGCGCGCCAGCAGTTCCCTGCCGCCCAGGCGCGGCATGTTCAGGTCCAGTAGTATGACGTCCGGGGGCTCAAGCGCTATCTGTTCCATGGCCGCAATCCCGTCTTCGGCGGTGCTTACCTGCCAGTCGGTGCCTTCGAATACGCGGCTTATTATCCGGTGGAAGGTCTTGTCGTCGTCCGCTATTAAAAGTTTTCTGTTCATAAAATTGACCGCCTTATTTAATACCGCATTTGTCTATTACCGCGTCTTCGCGTTCCATGAAGGCTTCCAGCTTCTTCAGCTGGGCCGCGGGCAGCGCGGGCAGGCGGTTGTCGCCGTGGTATTTGGTAAGGAGCTCGTAGAACTTCTGTTTGTCCTGTGGGTCTTTTATTTCGCTGCCGGGGTTGCGGCTCAGGCCGCCGTAGGCAAAGCCCGGTTCCTTCATCTTGCGGGCCCAGTAGCGGGCTTTCAGGTCCACCGCGGCGGCGTTTATCTTATACATCTCCTTGAAAGCTCCTTCGCAGTTGAAAGCGTCGTCCGACGGGGCGTCGCGGAAGTCGTTCTTCAGCGCGGCCAGGGCGGGGGGGGCGCCCCAGTTCATGTCCGGTACCGCGGGCAGCTCGGTGAAGCGCGCGCCGGCCCTGATCTCCAGCGCGGCCAGAACCCGGCCGCTCGCGGCGTCAACAAGCTTGGTCATTATGGTAAGGTCTTCTCCGTCTTTGAAGACCGAGCCTCTTATGAAGGCCTGCGGGCGCATTTTCGAGGGTATTTTAGCCAGCCAGCCCTCTTTTGAGCCGGCGTAGCTTTCCAGCACGCTCTGGTCTATAATTTCCAGGCCTTTCTGGTCCGATAAGCCCGTGGCCGTCTTTTCGGAGGCGTAGCGGGCCTCTTCTTCCGTGCCGCCGGCAGCGGAGAACTGGCCCAGGGCTACCCTGCTTATCCCGTTCATCCTGGCCGACTGCGCCAGGTCGCGGGCCAGGGCGTCGTAATCGGAGTCAGCGGCCGCGGCGTATGAGAAGCAGGCCAGCAGCGCCGACGCCAGTATCGCGAAACCCAAAACTTTTATATTTATAGTGTTCATAACTCCCCCTCGCTTATACTAATAGTATAGGAGGGGAAGTTACCGGATAGTTCAGGCCAGACTCATATTTTCCTCAAATCCCCGGGCCGCCCGGCGCGGGGAGGGCGCCTGGAAAGTTAAGGCTGTACGGCAGGCAGGTAGACGCAGAACTCAGCGCCTTTACCTTCTTCGCTTTTAACTTCCACCCAGCCGTTATGCTGCCTTGTAATGCCGTAAACCGCGCTCAGGCCCAGGCCCTTGCACCGGCCCTTTTCCTTCTGTTTGGTAGTAAAGAAAGGCTCAAAGATGTGCTCCAGCGTGGCGCGGCCCATGCCCGTGCCGGTGTCGCTTACGGAGATAACGATAAATGCCCTCCCGGCCTGCGCGGGGTCCGGGGATTTTACCGCAACGGGCTCCAGCTCCGCCAGGCGGGTGCGCACGGTAACCGTGCCGCCGGCCGGCATGGCGTCGCTTGAGTTGTTCAGCAGGTGCATAAGCAGCTGCCCCAGCTGGTCCGTGTCGGCTAAAATGTCAGGCAGGCCGGGCCCCGGGTCCAGCCGCAGTTCTACGCCCGCGCCGGTTATCCCGGCCGCAGTGCGCTTCAGGCTATCTATAAGGGAGTTAGGTGGGCAGATTTTTTTCTGAAGGGCCTGCCTGCGGCTGAAAACCAGCAGCTGCCTTGTGAGCGTTGCGGCTCTCGCTACGCCCTTGCGTATTTCCTCCAGGTCAGGGATTATCGGGTCTTCGGCTTTAAGAGTGTTAAGTATAAGCGTGGCGTAGCCTTCTATGGCGCCCAGGATATTATTGAAATCGTGCGCCACTCCGCCCGCCAGCCGTCCTACGGCGTCCATTTTGGCCGAGTCAGGCGTCATTATCCCAGTTGTAATGGCTTTATCGTCTGTTTTCATATCCCCCCTATTCGAACTTATAGCCGTGTCCTGTAACGCTTGAGATACGCCCGGCCAGTTTTGGCCCCAGTTTTTTCCGCAGCGATGAAATATGGGTTTCCACCGTGTGCGGGTTATTGTAGTCCGCGGTATTATAGCCCCAGACGGTCTCTAATATATAGGGCACTCCCAGCACCCGGCCTTTTTTTTCAAGCAGCAGGGTTAAAAGGTCAAACTCTTTGCGGGTAAGGGGGACGGTGCCGGCGCCGATCTTAACGGTCCGGGCCTCCGGGTCTATTTCAAGGCCCGGCTCCTTGATCTTTTTGTTCCCGGAGCCGGCGGCATACCGGCGCAGCACGGCGTTTATCTTTGCCGTCAGCACGGGGTAGGCGAAAGGTTTTACGAGGTAGTCGTCGGCCCCCCGGCCATAACCCTCCACTATGTCGCCGTCCTCTGTCCTGCCGCCCGAAATTATTATTACCGGGATGCGCGCCGTTCCGGGCGAGGCTTTCAGCGCTTTGCAGAGCGCGAAGCCGTCCAGCCCCGGCAGTTCAACGTCCGCCACTACCAGGTCCGGCTTCGAATCCCGCGCCAGTATCAGCGCTTCCGAGCCGTTGTCGGTGAAGATAACCGAAAAATCGTGGTTCTCCAGGTAGCGCCGCATAACTTCAAGTATGTTCCTGTCGTCGTCTACCAGCAGGATCTTTTTAGAGGCCATTGCTCCCCCCCGGCTTTCCACCCAGTTTCGGATCGCGCGCGAAATTCTGGAACTGGGTTGTAAGTTCCGCGGCGCGCTTTACGGCTTTTATGATCTGGGTAATTTCCGTTTTTATCGGGCTGGAATCACCCAGGTCGTCGTCTATAAGGGTGGCATAGCCGTTTATAGCCGCCAGGGCGTTGTTAAAGTCGTGCGCTATGGGGCGCGCCACGTCGCTTATGGCCTGCGCCGCCTGGGCCAGCACCAGTTCTTTTTCCATTTTCTTTAAATCGGTAATGTCCCGGGCTATGCCAAGCAGGGCTACAACTTCGCCGCGGGTGTTCTTTAGCGGGGTTTTAATGATATTCACGCAGCGCTTTCCGGAAGGGAAGGGGTGGTCGTTGCTCTGGCTTATGGTTTTTTTTAGGCGCACGGCTTCGGAGTCTGACTTGTTGATGGATTCCGCTATCTCCTTAGGGAAAAAATCCCAGTCGCTCATGCCCTCCAGCTTTTCAGGGGCAACACCCAGCAGGGCGGCGCAGGCCTTATTGGCTTTTAAATAAATCCCGTTCATGTCTTTTATAAAAATTGCGTCCGGGGCGGTGTCAAAGATCATTCGCAGCACCGCCTCGCTCTCTTTTAGCAGTAGTTCGGTCTTTCTTTGGTAGGTAACGTCGCGGATGATGCCTGCTATATATTCGGGTTTCCCTTTACACGAGACTATGCCGATTTTCTGCTCGGAGTAAAAATAGGAGCCGTCGCTTTTCTTTATCCGGTAAGGCAGCACCGGCAGCATGCGCCCGGTGGCCGCGGTATCGGCGAACGCTTTTCTGATAAAATCCTTGTCGTCGGGGTGTGCGAAGTCGGTTGCGGGGCGCCCGATCATCTCTTTGGGCTTGTAGCCGTAATCGGCCGCCCTGGGGCTCATATAGGTGATCTTCCCGTCCATGCCCATGGTGTAGATTATGTCCTGCGACGCGGAGATTATCGCCTTGAACCTGGCGTCCTCTTCGCGCTGCCGGTCTTCCGCCAGTTTGCGCCGGGTTATATCCTCATGCATCAGAACGAACCGTTCCGGCCTCCCGAAGCCGTCGAATAACGGGAATATTACCGACCTGAGCCAGAGCGGCTTATCCGGAGCCGCGGGGTCGGAATCATGGGTGTTAAAAAGAATATAGGGAAGATGAACGACCTCTCCCTTTTTAACCCGCTTGAATAGTTTTACAAAACCGTGCTTTATCAATTGCGGATCTTTGAAAATGGAATAATCCGGGGGCGGTACGGCGCCGAATATGCGGGTATGTTCCCGGTTTATTTTAAGCGTGAAGCCGTCTTTGTCGATGATCTGGATAGACAGCGGATTTTTCTCCACCAGGTCCTGCGCCAGTTTTTCCGTCTGCCTTTGCTCCGTGACGTCCCGCATTACCCCGGTTATTATGGGCGCCGCTCCCTTGCGGGGGATTATGGAGTTTTTCTGCTCTATCACGGCGAAGGAACCGTCTTTTTTCTGCATCCGGTAGGTCATCAGGGGAAGATGGCTGCGCCCCGCGGTTACGGCGTCGCTTAATACTTTTTTCAGGCGCTCGCGGTCTTCAGGGTGTATAAATCCGGGAAAATAGCGCCCGGTGACTTCGTCCTGCGTGTATCCGTAATTTTCGATGGCGCGGCTTACGTAGGTAAGTTTGCCGTCCACGGTCAGGTTATAGATCAGGTCGCTTGAGGTGTCCAGGATGGACTTGTATTTTGCGTCATCGGCTTGTTTCTGCTGCTCCGCCAGCTTGTGGCGCAGCATCAGGGCGTAGACCCTGGCCAGTTTCTGGGCCGCGTCCAGAGCCTCCGGGCCGTAAGGCTTGTCCGGGTTCGCCAGGGCCAGCATGCCCAGCAGTTTGCGCCCGGACATGGCCGGCACGCCCAGGAACTTGTGGATCTTCAGATGGCCCGGGGGGAGGCCGCCTGCGCGCCGGTCGGCCGGGGCGTTGTTCGTAAGCATGTGCTTTTTTCGTTTCAGCACCCAGCCCAGCAGGCCGGGGGATTTTTTAAAGGACAAGGCCTGGTTAGCGGCCATGGGGTTGCTCATGGCTTCCCTGGTCATGGCTGAAACCCTGAATTCTCCTGAAGGGTAGTCCATGCAGCCAGCCAGCCCCAGGCTGCTGCCAGTAATGCGGCGCGCTTCGTCCAGCACCGCGCGCGAGATCTCTTCTATTGAAATGTCAGGGAAGGCCAGGTAAAGCTCTTCCACATGCTTTACCGCGGCGGCCAGGTCCCGTTCGAAGTTAAGTTCGGCGTCCCGTTCTTCGTTGTCGAGCCGCGCCTTCATGATTATGGCGGCCGTCTCTACCAGGCGCCTCGCGGCTTCCCCGTCCACGCCGGTTTTGCCGGCCCGCGCCAGGACGTACCCGGCTTTGGTTTTCCCGTGCACGATAGGCGCTACGAAGACTTGGCCTTTTTTCGATTTCCCCGGGCAGACGCCGCGGGCCTCCCGCATAAGGCGCCGCTCGGCCGGGGGGATATTGCGGAAAGCCGCGGAAAGTCCGCCCCCGCGGCAGTCAATTACAATGGCCAGGCCGGCGCCTCTGCCGAAGCCGCCGGGCCCGGAAAGTGTATCCAGCACCTGGCGCAGGAAAGGCTCCAGGTTGGACACCGAGAACGCCGTAAGCAGCAGGGCTTGCAGCGTTTTCCCGAAAGCCACCGTGTTTTCAGTGTTCATGCCGGAATTCTTCATCTGTAATCGCCGATAAAAAACGCTCTGTTTATTCGAACTTGTACCCGTGCCCCGCGACCGCCTTTATGCGCTTGCCTAACGTGCCGATCTTGCGGCGCAGGTTTGAAACGTGCACCTCCACCGTGTGCGGATCGTTATAATCGGCTATGTTATACCCCCAGACCGCCTCCAGCAGATTATTGAGGCTGAGCAGGCGCCCGCGGTTGGCGGTCAGGGTGGAGAGCAGGTCAAATTCTTTCGAAGTGAGCTTTACCGGCCTGCCCTTAAGTTTTATGGTCCTGGCTTCAAGGTTAAGCTCCAGGGCGCCTATTTTTTTAACGGTCTCTTTTTTCTTGCCGCGCGCCGCCCTGCGCAGCATGGCTTTTATCTTTGCCAGCAGCACCGGGTAGGAAAAAGGTTTCAGCACGTAGTCGTCCGCGCCGTAGCCGTAGCCGGAGACATGGTCCGCTTCCGAGATCTTTTTGCCGGTCATTATTATCACCGGTATATCCACAAGCGCCTTATTGTCTTTAATGCGGCGGCAGAGGGCGAAGCCGTCCATTCGCGGCATTTCCACGTCGGTTATTATAATGTCGGGTTTCTTTGAGGCGGCGGCGGCCAGGGCTTCGGTGCCGTTGGCGGCGGCTATGGTCTCAAGGCCGTGGTTCTGAAGGTATTTACCGAGTATTCCCAGCAGTTCCGGGTCATCGTCCACAATAAGGGCGCGCTCTTTCATCCCTTGATTATATACAAATAAAAAGCCCCGCCGGAACATTCATTTGCGGTACAGTCGGCCTTATTAAGGAGTATCACTTGAAGTTGCCCGGCGGGGTTTTAATCTTGAATCCTGCATACAGAATTCGGGATAAATTTAGCCAGCGCTGCAGATGCATAGAGCACGGAGCCCGAAGGCCCCGAGTCTTGGGGGTTTGGGTTAGGGGGCGCACCGTACAGCGCTGGAGATCTTTTATAAAGAGCTTGACTACCAGAAAAGTATAACAAAGACCGTTCAAGAATCGTTCAATTTTTTTGCCGCGGTTAAAAAAGCGCCCCGCCGGAACAAGCGTGATGAGTTACATTTGCCTTACGAAGGAGTCTTATGCGCTGCGGTCCGGCGGGGCTGTAAATTAAGCCAGCGCTGCAGATGCATAGAGCACGGAGCCCGAAGGCCCCGAGTCTTGGGGGTTTGGGT
>JAVHRY010000061.1:0-13580 GCA_036171915.1 Elusimicrobiales bacterium
ACGGTGTGGCCGACCGCGTGCCCGCAGAACCCATACCCTTGACAGGCCCCCGACTGGGCATCTCGCACTTTAATTACTAGGACAACCTATGAACACCACGCCAAAATCGCTTCGCCTCCAGATCGCCATCTTCGGGCGCACCAACGTCGGCAAGTCCAGCGTCCTCAATATGCTGGCCGGCCAGGACGTCTCCATCACCTCGGCCGTCCCCGGCACCACCACCGACGTAGTAGAAAAAGCCATGGAGCTCCTGCCCGTCGGCCCCGTAGTCTTCCTCGACACCGCCGGCCTCGACGACAGCGGCGAACTAGGCAAGCTCCGCACCGAAAGGGCCCGCAGGATCTTCGACCGCGCCGACGTCGCGCTGCTCGTAGTAGAACCCGCCATCTGGGGCGCCTGCGAAGAAGACATCGACGCAGCCGCCAAAGAGAAGCACATCCCGCTCATCGTCCTGGTAAACAAGACCGACATCTCAGGCCCCTCGCCGGAACTTTCCGCCATTCTCAAGCAGAAAGAGCTAACGCCCATACTCTGCGCCGCCACGATCCTGACCCGGAGAGAAGCCGCCGTGACAGAAGTAAAAAGCCGCCTTCTTAAAATAACCGAACACCCCGCAAGCGGCCCCCGCGCCATACTCGGCGACCTGGTCAAAGCCGGCCAGACCGCCATCTTCATTATTCCGATAGACAAGGAAGCCCCGAAGGGCCGCATAATCCTGCCGCAGGTGCAGGCCATGCGGGACCTGCTGGACCACGGCGCCCTTTTCCTGACCGCGCGCGAACATGAATATCCCGCCGCGCTTGCCGCCCTGAAAGCCCCGCCCGCCCTCGTAGTCTGCGATTCCCAGGTAGTGGACCTCATGGTCCGGCTCACCCCGCCCGGAGTACCCTGCACCACTTTTTCGATATTGTTCGCGCGTTTTAAAGGCGACCTCACGGCCTACGCGCGCGGGGCGGCGGCCATACGCCGGCTGCGCCCCGGGGATAAAGTAGCGGTGCTGGAGGCCTGCACACACCACGCCATAGAGGACGACATAGGGCGCGTAAAACTCCCCGGGTGGTTAAGGGAAACCGTGGGCGGGGACCTCAAGATAGACACTTTTTCCGGCCACGATCTGCCAAAAGATATTTTTTCTTACAGGCTGGCTATACAGTGCGGCGGGTGCATGCTGACGCGCACGGAAATATTGAACAGGATGGAAAAAGCTGAAAGCGCCGGAGTCCCGATAACGAATTACGGCGCCGCTATCTCGGAATGCAAAGGGGTGCTGGAAAGGGTACTCTCGCCGTTCCCGGAACCCCTCAGAGCTTACCGGGAAGCCGCGGGGGCGGGGGCGCTGCAGTAATTCTCCAGCACGAATTTCTCCGAGCCGGGAACGATCTTGCGCAGCTTGCAGACATTTGAGTTTGGCGGGCAGAGCTGGGCCAGGGCGTCCCCGGCGGCGATGTGGCCGGCGCAGTTGTCGCAGATAAGCCCCAGCGTTTTAAGCACGTGCTTCCTTTTTTCTTCCTCAAGCAGACCTATAAACTTTATGGCGTCGTCTTTCATGCGCCCGGAGAAAGTGCGCGTCGGGTAGACCACGCTGATAAGCGGCTTGCATAGCTTCGACCAGGAGTCCCGCGCCGCGCCCGCGGCTCCGTACAGCGTCTGCGTGCGGCTAAGGACCAGCCCGCGCTCTATTTTTGGCGCCGGCGAAGAGGGGGAATATTTGCTGTGCGAGGTAAAACCGCCGAAAAGGTCGTAAGCCGAAAGGCAGGAGGCAACGTCCGGGTAGACCCTTTCGCGTGCGGGCCCGGTTATAAAGCCGCCCTTGGTATCCCCTTCCCCGATAAAGAAGAATCCCAGCACCAGCGGGCGCATAAGCCTCTCCAGCACGCCGTCCGCGGGCAAGTCCTCATAAGTCTCGACTGAGGCGTTGGGGTAAAGCATTTTAAGCCCTTCGGCAAGAGCAGCGGACGCGCCGCGGCAGGCTTTGGAGCTTACCACGTCCTTCATTTTGCCGCCGGGAGTGCAACTGCCGGTGAAAATCAATATTTTACCCGGCGCGCAGAAATTGAGCTCGGGGACCTCGGCCGCGGCCTGCGTGCCGAAAGGTTTAAACTCAGCCCGCGCCGCGGGCGCCAGCAGGACAAGCAACAGTATTATTTTCATGATTTTATAACCCCCAAGGCCTTTTCAAGAGCGGCCTTTATAGCTGCGGATGGCGAAGCGCCGGGGTTTTCCAGACAATAAATCTTCCCTGAGTCCCCCGCGTCCACCATGCCGGGCTCGAACGGTACGCTGCCAAGGAACGGCACGCCAAGTTCCCGGGCTGCCTTACCCCCGCCTCCGGTCCTGAAAAGATCTATCGCGCCGCCGCAGTGCGGGCACTTGAAGGCGGTCATATTTTCAAGCAAGCCCAGTACCGGGATACCGACCTGCCTTAGGAAGCCGACGGCCTTGCGGGAATCCAGCAGCGCCACCGCCTGGCCGGTGGTAACCACCACCGCGCCGCTCATCTCTGGAATAAGCTGGCAGATGGTTAGCGGTTCGTCTCCGGTGCCGGGGGGAGCGTCTATCACCAGCGTGTCGAGGTCTCCCCAGTCCACGTCGGAAAGGAACTGCTTCAGCAGCCCCATCTTGATCGGGCCGCGCCAGATCAGCGGGGTGTCCGCCTCCTGCATGACCGACCCCATGGAAACCATTTTCAGATTGGGCATGACTTCAAGGGGAGATATGAACGTGCCGTCGGACTCGTGGGCGCGGCCTTCCTGCCCGGTCATGCGGGCCACGGACGGGCCGTGGATATCGATATCGAGCAGGCCGGTTTTCTGCCCTTTGGCAGCCAGCAGGCCGGCGAAATTAACGGCGATGGTGCTTTTACCGACCCCGCCCTTGTTGCTCATAACCAGGATCTTGCGCTTGATCCTGGCCATTTTCGCTTTTATGAGCGAGGCGCGGTGGTCTATGTGTACGTTATGCATTTTTTCTCCGTAAAGTCCGCTTGCTTCTATAATATAATAATTTTGTTATAATATAAAAAAATAGCGGCGGCGTCCCGCCAGGTCAAGGAGTAAGGCATGAAACCTATTCTTTCTGCGGAAAAAGCGGTCGAAGACATCAAGGACGGCTCCACCCTCATGGTGGCCGGCTTCATGGGCTGCGGCAACGCTTTTTCCCTTATCGACGCCCTTGTGAACAAAGGGTCCAAACAACTCAACCTCATCACCAGCGATACGGCTTACCCCGAGGTCGGCGTGGGCAGGCTTATCTGCCAGAACCGCGCCGCCACGCTTACCGCTTCCCATATCGGCACCAACCCGGTATCCGGCCAGAAGATGAACTCCGGCGAGCTCAAGGTCACGCTGGTCCCGCAGGGCACCTTCGCGGAGCGCATCCGCGCCAAGGGCGCCGGCCTGGGCGGCGTTCTGACCCCCACCGGCATAGGCACGGCGGTGGAGGAGGGGAAACAGAAGCTCAGGCTCCAGGGCAAGGATTACCTGCTGGAGCTGCCGCTGGGCGCTAATTTCGCTTTCATAAAGGCCGAGGTCGCCGACAAGTACGGCAACTGCTTCCTGCCGATGGCCACCAAGAACATGGCCGTGGTCATGGCCATGGCCGCCGACCACGTGATAGTAGAGGCCGAGCGGATAGTCGAACCCGGCGAACTGGACCCGGACCGCGTCACCATACCCGGCATCTTCGTCTCCGCCCTGGTCAAAGCTACCCTGCCTGCCTCGAACGTGCAGCTCAAGCCCTAAAGCCTCAAGGAGATTTCATATGGACCCCAAAGAAATGAAAAGAGTCAGGATGGTAAAGCGGATCGCGCAGGAATTCCCCGACGGCGCGCTGGTAAACCTGGGCATAGGCATGCCCACCATGGTGGCCAACTACATCCCGGAGGGCCGCACCATCCTGCTGCAGTCGGAGAACGGCTTTACGGGCCTGGGCCCGGCAGCCCCGAAAGGCAAGGAGAACCACAGCCTGGTGAACGCCGGCGGCCAGGCCGTAACCATCGTCCCCGGCGGCGCCTTCTTCGATTCGGCCATGTCCTTCGCCATCATCCGCGGCGGCCACGTAGACTACACCGTGCTGGGCGGCCTCGAGGTGGACATGGAAGGCAACCTGGCCAATTACATGATCCCCGGCAAGATGGTGCCCGGCATGGGCGGCGCCATGGACCTGGTGGCCGGCGCCAGAAACGTTATCGTGGCGATGGAGCACGTCAACAAGAACGGCGCGCCCAAGATCCTGAAGAAATGCACCCTCCCGCTTACCGCCAAGGGCGAAGTGGACCTGATAGTGACCGACCTGGCTTTTATCCGCGTCACCAAGAAAGGCCTGGTCCTCGAGGAGATAGCCGAGGGCACCACGGTCGAGGAAGTAATAAAAGCCACCGAAGCCCCGCTGCACGTCGCGGGCAAGCTCGGGAAATTCTGACAGTGATATAAGGAAACTACCATGGCCAGCAAAATGATCATCACCTGCGCGCTCTCGGGCGCCGAGACGTCGAAGACCCAGGCCCCGGCGCTGCCGGTCACCCCGGAAGAGCTCGCGGCCTCGGCGGAGGAATGCTGCAGGGCCGGCGCCTCCATAGTGCATGTGCACGCCCGCAACGACGACGGCTCCCCTACGGCCGACGTGAAGGTTTTCAAGAAAGCCATAGAGCTGATCCGCAAGCGCTGTGACGTGGTGATAGAGCTCACCACCGGCGGCGCGGTGGGGATGACCCCGGAAGAGCGCATCGCCCCTGTCTCGCTCAAGCCCGACATGGCGTCGCTCGACTGCGGCTCCGTCAACTTCGGCAACGACTATATTATCAATACCCTGCCCATCATGCGGCAGTTCGCCGAGGAGATGAACAAGTACGGCGTGCGCCCCACGCTGGAATGCTTCGACGTCTCCCACGTGCAGTCCTCGCACATCCTGATCAAAGAAGGCCTGCTCAAGCCGCCCTACCATTACGGCTTCGTGATGAACGTGCCGGCCGCGCTTTCAATGAGCGTAAAGACCCTTTCGTACATGATCGACCAGATGCCCGCGGAGAGTTACTTTACCGTGATGGGAGTGGGCCGCGCCCACCTGCCCGGCATCTACGGCGCCATCGCCTCCGGCGGCTTCATCCGCGTGGGCTTCGAGGACAACATCTATTATTCGAAGGGCAGGCTGGCCAGGTCCAACGCCGAATTTGTGGAGCGGGCGGTGCGCATAGCGAAGGAAGCTGACCTCGAGATAGCGAAGCCCGGCGACGTGCGCAAACTGTTCGCCCTGAAAAAATAACGCAGGCAGAAAATACAACCAACAGGAGAAAACAATGTCTAAAACCGTAACCGTGAAGAAAGGCGGCAACCCGTTCGGCTCCCACAGGGTCATAGAACCCAAAGGGGTGCTGCCCCAGCCCGCGCTCAAAGTGGACAACTGCATGGACTACATCTATGACAACGAGATAATGCTCGACGTGGAAACGCTGAACATCGACTCCGCCAGCTTTACTCAGATCAAGACCGCCACCAACCGCGACGAAGCCAAGATCAAGGAAATGATCCAGGGCATCGTGGGCGAGCGGGGCAAGATGCAGAACCCCGTTACCGGCTCCGGCGGCATGTTCCTGGGCCGCGTGGCCAAGATCGGCCCCAAGCTGGAAGGCAAGATAAACCTCAAGGTCGGCGACAAAGTGGCCAGCCTGGTCTCCCTGTCCCTGACCCCGCTTAACATCGAGAAGATCATCGGCTTCAAGAAAGGCACCGAGCAGGTGAACGTCAAGGCCAAAGCCATCATCTTCGAAAGCGGCATCTACGCAAAGATCCCCAAGGATATGCCCGAGAAGCTGGCGCTCGCCGTGCTCGACGTGGCCGGCGCCCCCGCGCAGACCGCCAAGCTCGTGAAGCCCGGCGACACCGTGGTCATCATCGGCGCGGCCGGCAAATCCGGCGTGCTGTGCGCCTACGAGGCCAAGCGCCGCGCCGGCGTGGGCGGCAGGATCATCGGCATCACCAGCTCCGACAACGGGCTCAAGAACATGAAGGAGTACGGCTTCTGCGACGTCAACCTCAAGCTGAGCGCCACCAACGCGCTGGATTGCTACGAGGCCATCAACAAGGAGACCAAGGGCAAGCTGGCCGACGTGGTGATCAACTGCGTGAACATCTCCAATACCGAGATGGCGTCCATCCTGATGTGCCGCGACAACGGCACGGTCTACTTCTTCACGATGGCGACCTCGTTCACCAAGGCGGCGCTCGGCGCCGAGGGCGTGGGCAAGGACGTCAACATGATCATAGGCAACGGCTACACCAGGGACCACGCGGCGATAACGCTGAACATCCTGCGCGAGAGCCCCAAGATCCGCAAGATCTACAACAAGCTGTACGCGTAAAGGCAAAAACCGGCCGCGGGCGAACCCCGCGGCCGGGACTTTTTAAACGGACCGCATAATGTCCATACAGGTAAAAGCAGGCGGAAATCCTTTCGGCGCGCACCGGGTCATCGAGCCCAGGGGCGTGCTGCCGCAGCCCGCGCTGAAGATAGACAACTGCCCGGACTACATCTACGACAACGAGATCCTCGTGGACGTGGACACGCTCAATATCGACTCGGCCTCCTTCACGCAGATCCGCGAGGCCGCGGGGCGCGACGAGAAGATCATAATCGATACCATAGTGCGGATAGTGTCCGAAAAAGGAAAGATGCAGAACCCTGTTACGGGCTCGGGCGGCATGTTCATCGGAACGGTCGCCGTAGTAGGCCCTAAACTCCGGGGAAAAACAGATTTAATGCCGGGCGACAAGATCGCCAGCCTGGTTTCGCTCTCGCTGACGCCGCTTAAAATAGAAAAGGTGCTGGGCATCAAGAAAGGCACCGAGCAGGTGAAGGTAAAGGCGAAAGCCATACTCTTTGAAAGCGGGCTCTACGCCAAGATCCCCAAGGACCTCCCCGAGACGCTGGCGCTGGCCGTGCTGGACGTGGCGGGAGCCCCGGCCCAGACCGCCAAGCTGGTGCGCCCCGGGCAGACTGTGGCCATCCTGGGCGCGGCCGGCAAATCCGGCGTGCTCTGCGCCTACGAAGCCCGGCGGCGCGTGGGCGCCGGCGGCAGGGTGATCGGCCTTGAATATTCGGCCGAGGCCATAAAGAAGATACAGCAATACGGCTTCTGCACGGATGCCGTGCAGGCCAACGCCACCGACGCGCTGGCCTGCCACGCGCTGGTAAGCGGACTCACCGGCGGCAGGCTGGCCGACGTGGTGATCAACTGCGTGAACATCCCCAACACCGAGATGGCATCCATCATGATCTGCCGGGACGAAGGCACGGTCTATTTTTTCAGTATGGCCACCTCTTTCACCAAGGCGGCGCTCGGCGCCGAAGGCGTGGGCAAGGACATCCGCATGATAGTCGGCAACGGCTACACCCGGCACCACGCCGACGTGGCCGTGAACATCCTGCGCGAATCGGCGGCGATCCGCGCGGCGTACGAGAAGCTCTACGCGTAAACCGGAGACTGGAGAACCTATGATACAGCGCAAATCCGTAGATTACAAGAAGATCCCGCTTTGGAAGAACGTCGCAGAAAGCGACTGGTTCGACTACAAGTGGCAGCTCAAGAACGCCATCAAGGACATACCGACGCTCGAGAAAGTGGCCGTGCTCAGCGCGCAGGAGAAGAAAGACCTGGAAGCCTGCCTGAAGAAGTTCACCATGGCCATCACGCCGTACTACGCGGCCCTGATGGACAAAAAGAACAAGAACTGCCCGGTGCGGCTGCAGGCCATCCCGCGGGGGCTTGAGCTGCTCAACGACCCGTCCGACCTTTCGGACCCGCTGCACGAAGACGTGGACTCACCGGTGCCGGGCCTCACCCACCGCTACCCTGACCGCGTGCTGCTGCTGGTCACCAATATCTGTTCCATGAACTGCCGCCACTGCACCCGCCGCCGCCTGGTGGGCTTTGAAGACGTGCACATGTCGGCGGCCAACCTGGACAAGGCCATAGACTATATCCGCAAAACCCGCGAGGTGCGCGACGTGCTCATTTCCGGCGGGGACCCGCTGGTACTGCCCGACGGCATGCTTGAAGGCATAGTTAAAAAACTGCGCGCTATCGACCACGTGGAGATAATCCGCATAGGGTCGCGCACCCCGGTGGTAATGCCCATGCGCATAACGGATGAACTGGTGGCTATGCTTAAAAAATATCATCCCATCTATCTCAACACGCATTTCAACCACCCGAAGGAAATGACGGCGGAAGCTTTTGAAGCCTGCCGCAAACTCGCGGACGCCGGCATCCCGGTAGGGAACCAGAGCGTGCTGCTAAAAGGCATTAACGACTGCCCGCAGACGATGAAGCGCCTGGTGCACGAACTGCTTATGGCGCGCGTAAAACCGTATTACATTTATCAGTGCGACCTCTCCAGCGGCATAAGCCACTTCCGTACCACGGTTTCCAAAGGCATCGAGATAATAGAGAACCTGCGCGGCCACACCACCGGCATGGCCGTTCCCACTTTTGTCGTGGACGCCCCGGGAGGTGGAGGAAAGATCCCGGTAATGCCCAATTATCTTATTTCCATGTCCGACAAGCGCGTGGTGCTGCGCAATTACGAAGGCGTTATAACCACCTACACCGAACCGGCGGGATATGTATCGTCCTGTGACGGCTGCGAGTACTGCGCCGACGACAAGTACAAGCCTATAGACGGCGTGGCCAAGCTCCTTAACGGGGAAAAGCTTACACTGGAACCGGCCAACCTTATGCGCACGCGAAGGCATAGGAAATAAAGCCGGGCGGCAAGACAGGGGCCGGCAATGGGACCGGCAGCCTGCACCACCGTGTACCACGCTATGCCCTTCATCAAAAGCCTTAAAGACAGGACGGTTTTTATAGTCGGCTCAAAGAAGAACGCCGGCAAGACGACCTTTCTTAACTACGCCCTGAGCCGCCTGCGCGGCGGCCGGCCCTCCGGCGCGCTGAGCGTGGGCGTGGACGGGGAAGCCTGCGACCAGGTATTCGGCAACCCCAAACCGCAGGTGTGCGCGCAGCCCGGGGACCTGCTGCTCTGCGCCGAAACATCTCTGGCGCGCTCCGACCTGCACTTTGAAATACTTAACGTCTATCCTTTTCACACCGCTATAGGGCGCCCGGTGCTGCTGCGCGCGCTGCGCCCCGGCCGCGCGGAGATCTCCGGCCCGGAAAACAACGAACAGCTCTCCGAAATACTCGCGGATTTCCGCCGTTACGGCGCGGGCACGGTTTTTGTCGACGGGGCGGTGGACCGGATAACCCAGGTTTCAGCCGGGGGCAAGGCCGCCTTTGTCTACGTGGCGCGCGTGGAGCCGGAAAATTTCGAGTCTTCCTTAGCCGCCCTCCGGCTGCTTTGGGACGCCTCCTCGGCGCCGCTATGGAAGGAGGCGGATAAATGCGCCCCCCCGGTGATAAGGGTGGAAGGCGCGCTGACACCCGGCAAGGTTCCCGGCGCGGAAATAAAATCCGGCACGCTGGTGATAGACGACCTTACAAAGGTATTCCTTAACTGGGCGCAGTGGCGGGCGCTCAAAGCCCGCTTTGAGCCGCGCTTCGCCGCCAAGCCGGACTTAGCCGCTTTTATAGTCAATTTGTATAATATTAGTAAGGCCGATTTTGAAGGTAAGCTAGCCGACCCGGCCCTTCAGTCCAGGATAATTTACAATCCGTATGAATACCGAGTGTAGGCGGCAGGCAGGGAAGCCGCTTTGCGATAATGGACAAAACCCGGGCTTTCGCCGAATTTGAAACTTTTTACGGCCTTTTCAGGCCACTGACCCCCTATGGGCGCAGCTACAGGGAAAAACGCCTTTTTTTCTCCGGCCCGGGAGAACTAAAGGCGGAATACGACCTTACCGCCGCCATGGGGGCCTTCCTTTCTGCCCGCGGCCATAAAGCGGACAAACTCCGTTTTCATCTGCGCAATATTCCCGGCATAGAGCTATCGCCCGAGGCGCTTAACAGTCCCGCCGGGCTTTTCCTGGCCCGCAAATTCCTGGCCAATACCTGCGCAATTTTCACGCTGCTGCCGGCCTCCCTGCGCGCTAAATTCCGCGCTAAATGGGAATCCGGCGATCTCCTGGCCCTGCTCAACAAGGGCGGCGCGGGCGAAGCCTTTCACATAGCGGATGGTTACGCCCAGGACCTGGCGCAGACGCGCGCAGGCATAGCCGCCTGCGACCGCGACCTCAAACGCCTGCGCGAAGGCTGCCTGAAAGCCCTGCGCGAACGCCGGGGCCTGGATTTTTCGGACCGCGACTTTCTTGTGGTGGAGGAGGGGAAGGCCGCCGGTTTCTCCGGAGCTCCAGAAGTTTTTATTGAGCCTTTTGACGGCGCGCGCGTTACTGTAAAGCCGGTATATGGACGTGAATATCTAGAAGCCGCGGCCTCCAGGGAACGCCTGCGCGCCAAAGAGCAGGAGCTGGAAGCCGGCGTAGCCAGGCGCCTGGCCGCCGCCGTCCACGCGGAGAAGCGCAGTCTTGAGAACTACTGCGCGGCTCTGGAAAAGATAGACATAGCCGCCGAGCGCGCGCGCCTGGCCGCGGAACTTAAACTGACCCGGCCCATAATACACAAATATCCAGCCGCGCTGCGCCTGGACAAGGCCCGTTTCCTGCCGCTTGAAGAACGCCTGAGATCCGCCGGCCTCAGGTACACGCCGCTAACCGCGGTTTTCACCCGCCGCGTAAACGTTATTTACGGTTCGAACATGGGCGGCAAGACCGTGGCGCTGAAAACGCTGGCTTTCGCCCAGCTGGCGGCGCAGAGCGGCTTCTTCGCGCCGGCCGCCTCTTTTGAGACCTGCCTGTTCGACTGCATCTCTTTCATGGGCGGGGCCGAGATGGAAACCGCGGGGGGGCTGAGCAGTTTCGGCCTGGAGATGAACGATTTCGCCGCCGCGCACGAACGCCTTAAGAACGGCAAAGCGCTGCTGCTGATGGACGAGTTCGCGCGCACTACTAATTCCGAAGAGGCCGTGGCGCTGCTGAGCGCCATGCTGGAAGACCTGGCGGGGCGCCAGGGCGCGACGGCTTTCCTGGCCACCCATTTCTCCGGCATCCCGGTGAAGGGCACCGGCTGCTTCAAGATGCGCGGCTTCGACACGGCCGCCTTTAACGACTATTTCTCGGGCAAGCCCGCCTGCGGGCTCGACGAGAAGCTGAAGATGATAAACAAGTTCATGCGCTACGAGCTGGCCGAAGGCGAGGCAGGCGCGGAAGCCCGGGACGCCATAAAGATAGCGGGCATCCTGGGCGTGGCGAAAAGCATAATCAAGCGGGCACAGATTTTCCTGGAGGAAAAGAAATGAAAACTTTTAAAAGCAAGCTCGGGCTCTCGGCGCCCAAGATAAAACAGGCGCGCGCCCTGGCGGCGTCCATAACGGCGCCGGTGCAGGACTTCATCGACAAGCACACCACGGTGACCATAGAGCGGGCCACCCTGCGGCTGCTCGGCGCCGACGGCGTAAACTCCGACGGAGCGCCGGTACCGAACCTGATAGCGCAGACCTGCGCCGGAAAACTGGCGGGCGGCGCTTCACTTTACTATGTGAACGCGCTGGTAAAGCTGGCCAAGACCCCGGCCGAGCTTAATAAGGCTATAGCGGGCGGGCTTGATATTTCCGCTTTGGAACTTACCGACCGCAAACACATACAAAAGAAGGCCGAAGAACTGGTGAAGAGCCTGGACGTATTGCTGACCGCCAACGTAAAGCACCGCGACGCCAAGCTTTCGCAGTATAAGGGCAAGGTTAAGTCCCCGCTGATCTACGTGATAGTAGCCACCGGGAATATTTACGAGGACGTGAAACAGGCGCAGTCCGCGGCGCTGGAGGGGGCGGACATCATAGCCGTCATACGCACCACCGCCCAGAGCCTGCTGGACTACGTGCCCTACGGCGCCACCACCGAAGGCTTCGGCGGCACCTACGCCACGCAGGAGAACTTCCGCATAATGCGCAAAGCTTTGGACGAGGTGGTGGACAAGGAGAAGCGCTATATCCGCCTGGTGAACTACTGCTCCGGCCTCTGCATGCCGGAGATCGCCGCCATGGGCGCCATGGAGCGCCTGGACATGATGCTCAACGACTCCATGTACGGGATCCTGTTCCGCGACATCAACATGTACCGCACGTTCACGGACCAGTTCTTTTCGCGTATGATCAACACAGCCGCGGATATCATCATCAATACCGGCGAGGATAACTACCTTACCACGTCGGACGCCGTCGAGAAGGCCCACACCGTGCTGGCCTCCCAGCTGATAAACGAGAAGTTCGCCGCCAACGCCGGCATGCCCACCCGCCTTATGGGCCTGGGCCACGCCTTTGAAATGAACCCGGAGATAAAGAACGGCTTCCTGTATGAATACGCGCAGGCGCTGATGGCGCGCGAGATCTTCCCGGAACACCCGCTTAAGTACATGCCCCCGACCAAGTTCATGACCGGCGATATCTTCAAGGGCTACGCTATGAACACGCTGTTCAACTTCGTGGCGAAGGCCACTGACCAGGGCATCGCGCTGCTGGGCATGCTGACCGAGGCCATACACACGCCATACCTGCAGGACAGGCACCTCGCCATAGAGAACGCGCTGTACGTGCACAACACCATGGAGGACTTCATGGGCGAGGTGGAGTTCAAGAAAGACGGCATCATGGCCCGCCGCGCCCGCCAGGTGCTGGACGAGACCATCGCCATGCTGGCCGACGTAAAGAAACGCGGCCTGATGACCGCCATAGAGACGGGGACTTTCGCGGAGATAAAGCGCCCCCGCGACGGCGGCAAGGGCTTCGACGGCGTTTACGAAAAAACCCCGGACTACTGGAACCCGGTCGAGACCTACCTGAAGAAGAAACTCAAGATCCAGGCCAAGTGATTTAAAAGGATATCCCTATGTTCATAAAACCTTACGGCGACACTTCCAACGACGGGGCGGTGCAGCTCTCCTTCACGCTGCCCATAAAGAACTGCGGCAGGGCCAAAGAAGCGGCCAGGCTCTACGTGCTCAAGCTCGGCTTCCACAAGGCCGAGATTGTGCACGCGGCCGCGCTCTCCGAAGAATTCACGTTCTTCGTGGCCTACGGCAAGACCGAGGCAGGTCTGGACTACGACAAAGTGGAATACGCCGAGGCCGTGGATAAATACATGTCCATGGACGAGATAAACGAATTCATAAAGATCAATTTTAAACGCAAGCTGGTGATAGTGGGCGCCTGCACGGGGACCGACGCCCATACCGTGGGGATAGACGCCATCATCAACATGAAAGGCTATAACCACCACTTCGGCCTGGAGCGCTACCCCATGCTGGAGACCTACAACATGGGCTCCCAGGTGCCTAACGAGAAACTGCTGTCCTATGCCCGTGAAGTGAAGGCGGACGCGGTGCTGATCTCGCAGATAGTGACGCAGAAGGACGTGCATATAAAGAACCTGACCGAACTTATAGAGCTGGCCGAGGCCGAAAAGCTGCGCGGCAAGCTCCTTATAATCATGGGCGGCCCGCGCGTGAACAACAAGCTGGCCAAAGAGCTGGGCTACGACGCCGGCTTCGGCACCGGCACCTACGCCGAGCACGT
>JAVHRY010000062.1:0-8266 GCA_036171915.1 Elusimicrobiales bacterium
ACTGAGCGTGTTGGGGCGGGCACGGTGTGCCCGACCGCGTGCCCGCCGCACCCATACCCTTGCCGCCCCAACTGGGGATCTCGAAAAGAACCTTCTTTAAAGCGCGCGACAGTAGCGGCCGCCGCGGGAAGTCACCAGAGACGACGCCTCAAGCTCAAATAAGGCCGCCGCTGCGCGCTGCACCTGCCAGGCAAGCCGCTGCGTTACCTCGTCCGCGCTCAGACCGGCTTCGTCCCCGGCAATAGCCCCGTAGGCGCACCTCGCGTCCGGAGAAAGTTCCTTGAGCGCCGCCTCTGACGGGTTTTTTGCGGGGTCCCCGGGGGCCAGTTTAAGCCCGAACAGTGCCTCGGGCGGGAAGCAGGCTATAATATCGCCGGCGCACTCCGCCAGGTAAGCCCCGTTCTTGATAAGATAATTTGTGCCTTTGCTTACGGGGCAATCCACCTGCCCGGGCACTGCCAGCACCTCCCGCCCCTGGTCAAGCGCGAAGCGCGCGGTAATCATGGCCCCGGATTCAAAACCTCCCTCCACAACCACGGTGGCCAGCGACAAACCGGAAATCAGGCGGTTGCGCCGCGGGAAGTTGGCCGGCAGCGGCCCCTTATCCAGCGGGAACTCGGAAACCAGCGCCCCGCCGGACTCCACTATGCTGTCGGCCAGCTTTTTATTTTCAGCGGGATAGATAGCGTTCAACCCGGAACCGAGCGCCGCCCAGGTAACGCCGCCGGCGGCCACTGCCGCCTGGTGGGCGGAGGTGTCTATGCCGCGGGCAAGGCCGCTGACTACCGCAACCCCGGCCTCGGCCAGCTCCCTGGCCAGGCGCCCTGCCGTGCGCAGGCCGTAGGGCGTAGCCTTGCGCGTGCCCACGATGCCGGCAGCCGGCAGCGGCTTAAGGGTACCGCGCACGTAGATAACCAGGGGCGGGTCGTATATTTTTTTAAGGAGTTCCGGGTAGCCTTCGTCCAGTACGGTAAAAACGGAGATCCCGGCTTTCCCGGCGGCCAGCAGCTCTTTTTGGGGATCGGCGGCCGCCGCCTGCCCGGCAAGCTTAAGGGCCGTGTCAAGCATCACCCCGCCGGCTGAGGCGATTTCCGCGGGAGGCCGCTTTAAAAGTTCCGCGGCTCCCCCGTATATTTCAATAAGGCGCAGCAGCCAGTCGCTCTTGTGGCAGGCGAAAAAATTAAGCCGCACCCGCGCCAGTTTTTCGACTTCGGCATTCCCCCCCATGCTGCCCCCTTATGCCGCTATTTCTTTTTTACCAGGTAGCCCTTTGAAATGGCGGTAACCGCGTCTATAACCCGCGTCTTTGCGGCGGAACCGTCAACGCTGAGGACCTCAAGCGTGCCGGCCGGCTGCAGTTCGCGGCCGGCCTTTTTGCCCGCCCTGTCTAAAACGACGGAGCCTTTAAGATATACGACCAGGCAATCCCCCGGCCTGACGGGACCCGCGCCGGACAGAGAGACGTAAACTATCTCGCCGCTCGTGGAAAGGCTGTCAGGCAGGCTGTCGTAGTCGCCCTTCTCTTTGCCTTTTACAACTCCGTCCTCGCGCCAGGCGTCAGACACTATTTCCACACCCGAAGCCCACTCTTTCTGGTGCACAGGCATATCTTCTGAAAGTTCGTTGCGCTCTGCTGCGCCGGGCGCCTCTTCCTTCATGACGGCGGCCGCGGCGGACGGCATTATGTCGGCGGCCTGCTTGCCGGGTTTTACGGCCTCCGCAGGCTGCGCAATATCGGAGCTGGAAAGCCCGGCTTCTTTTACCGTATCCGCCCCGTGCATTTCCTCCTCTTTTTTAATCTCGGGCTTTACCTCTTCGGTTATGCCGGGTATTATCAGTTCGTCCTTGGGATAGATGCGGTCAGGGTTGGCTACCGTGCCGAGGTTGGCGTTATATATCTTCCCCCATTTGTAGGGATCGCCGTAATATTTACCGGACAGGCCCCAAAGAGTGTCCCCGCCGAGGACCGTGTATTTTTTATTCACCGCAAAGCCGCCGTCGCTTTTAGCCTCCGGCAGGGCGGCGGGTTTAAGCTTGGCAGGCGCTTTTACCGGGGCGGGGGCTGGCTTAGCCTGGGCCGCGGGCTTTATGGCCGGCATGGCGGCCTCCTTCCCTGGAACGCCAGGCAGCGCAGCTACGGCCGGCTTAACAGCCTGTTCCGCCCCGGTGACGGAGGACTTCTTCACCTCAGCGTCCGGGGCGTCGTCTAAAGGCACAAGTATCTGCGGCATATCGGAAGGATCAGCCGCGGCCTTTTTATCAGCGGCCGCCCCACTCTCGAGCAGCCTTACCTGCTGGGCGCCGGCCCAGCCGCATATGGCAAGCAGCAGAACCGTGAAAATAATTTTTTTCATAATGATCCTCCGTTAAACCGGCAGCGAAGCAGCCTTATCCAGCATCCTGTACTGCACAGCTTCCATTACGTGCTCGCGTTTTATGGCCGCGGCTCCTTCAAGGTCAGCTATGGTGCGCGAAATTTTCAAGATCTTATCCAGCGACCTGGCTGAGAACCCCAGCTTGTTCATGGCGGTCTCAAGCACGGCGGAAGCGCCCTCGGGCAGGGCGCAGTACCTGCGCAACTGCTCCCCGGCCATGAAGGCGTTGGCCCTGGGCCCGCCGCCCTTGAACCGGGCGCGCTGTATCTCTATAGCCTTGAACACGCGCCCCGCGATAACAGCGGAGGGCTCGCCCCGGGGGAGCGCCTCCCAGTCCGCGTATTTAACGGCCGACAGCTGCACGTGCAGATCTATGCGGTCAAGTATGGGCCCCGATATCTTGGCGCGGTATTTATGCACCTGCAGCGGGGTGCAGCCGCATTCCCGGGTGGGGTGGCCCAGGTAGCCGCAGGGGCAGGGGTTCATGGCCGCCAGCAGCAGGAAACGCGCAGGGTAGGCCACACTTTCTTTTACCCTGGAAACAGTGACCTTCCAGGCCTCAAGCGGTTCTCTCAGAGCCTCTATTGCCGGGCGTGAAAACTCCGGGAACTCGTCTAAAAAGAGCACGCCGTTATGAGCCAGAGAAACTTCACCCGGCCTGGGGGCCGCCCCGCCGCCTATAAGGGCGGCGTCGGAAATTGTGTGGTGCGGCTCCCTGAAAGGCCGTTCGTTAACCAGCCTGCCAGCGGCGCCAAGCCCGCTGACCGAATAGAGCTTGGTGGTCTCCAGCGATTCGTCGAACGTCATGGGGGGCAACAGCGCCCCGAAGCGGCGGGCCAGCATGCTCTTGCCGGAACCGGGAGGACCGACCATGATAACGTTGTGAAAACCCGCCGCGGCTATTTCAAGGGCGCGCTTGGCGAAAGCCTGCCCCTTTACCTCGGACAAATCGGCTGACTGAACGCCGTTTTTAGCAGGAGACGCCGCTGCCGCGCAAGGGGCAAGCTCTGCCCCCCCGTCAAGCCAGGCGCAGACGTCCTTAAGGCTTGAAGCCGCAAGGCAGTTAATGCCGGAAACGGCGGCTTCGGCGGAATTCCCGGACGGGACCACGGCTGTCTTCCCCAGGCCCTTTAAAGCCAGCAGCATGGGCAGTACTCCGGCCACCGGGCGCAAAGCCCCGTCCAGCGCAAGTTCCCCGATAAAAAAAGTGTCCTCAAGCCGGGCGGGAGGCTTTTTCCACAGCTTATCCGAAGCCGCAATTACTCCCAGGGCTATAGGGAGGTCAAAATGGGTCCCCGCTTTTTTAATTTCGGCGGGCGCGAGGTTTACCGTTATACGTTTTGGAGGAAAATCAAAACCGGAATTGCGCACGGCCGCCACCACGCGGTCCCTGGCTTCCTTTACGGCCGCGTCCGGCAGGCCGACCACGTTATAGGCAGGCAGCCCGGAGGCTATATAAACCTCCACGTTAACCTCCCGCCCGTCTATGCCCTTAAGGCACAATGTGTGAAGTTTAGACAGCATAAGTCGCCCTTAAAAACCCCATTCCCCCCCTGAACTTCTTCCTAATTTACAGGCACGCCGCTAAAAACCTTAAGAACAACGCCGCAGGCCGCGGCCTAAACCGCGCGTTCATCTCCGGCGGATTATCATTTCTGCATGGTAAAAGCTACTCCCTCTCCCCCGGCGCCGTCCAGCTCAAGCCTCATGGAGTCTCCGCGCAGCACCGCGCTGGCCAGTTCCTGCGGATCGGGGCTGCGGGGAACTATTTCAAAAACCGCCGTGCCGGAAGAATAGCTTTCAAGGCGCAGGCCCTTCGCGTCAAGGCGCGCAAGCTGGATCTTTAATTTCTCAAGAGTTTCCAGCCCGTCCAGCCCCGAAAATATAAGTCTTAAAGGCGCGTCCGCTTTAAACAGGCGCGCCGCTCTAACGGCTGTTTCCTGGGCCAGCAGTTCCCCGGCCGAAGCCAGCGCCTTGGAAAAAGAAGCCTGCTCGGAAGAGTCTATGGCGTCCGCCTGGCTTGAAAGATCAAGCAGCGCCTTGCCCGAAGAGACCTCGTAAACTTTTACGGAAGCCTGGGCCCGCGAAGGATAGAAACCGGTGTTAACCCCGGCCCCTGACGGGGCGGCGGACGCGGTAACAGACATAAGCAGGTCGGCGCCCGCAGCGGAAGCCGCGGCAAGCAGCTGCGCCTCCGGCCCTGCCGCCAGCGCCGCGTCGCTGGTAAAAGGATACTCTTCAAGCGCGACGGAGGAGCGCCGGGAAAAAACGCTTTTGAACGCTTCCAGGAAGGGGAGGCCGCCTTGCCCTTTCTGCACCAGCGCGGCGCGGGGCCTGGAAGCCGCTATCCCCGAAAGATTCAGCCCGCGCAGCGCGTTGGAGATCTTCCAGTTATAAACCCAGATCTTGAGCCGCACCCTGTAGTAGAAGCCGTCCTGCGCCTCGGACATGATTTCGTACCTGGCCACATAAGGCTGGTAATTTTTAAGAATGCCGCTTTCAAGTTCGGCGCGCTTTTCAGCGATGAAAGTCTCGTCCATATACAGCTCCGAAACGCGCAGCACCGCCTTTTTCTCCGCGTCCAGCACCGCCCCGGCCCTGGACACTGAAATATCGCGCGCGTTAAATTCCGCCGAGCCTTCCACGGCCAGCATTTCCGGGTCCGCCTTGTCGGGATGCAGCGCGGGGGCGTGGGCGCAGCCGGAAGCCAGCAGCGCCGCTATAATAAAAAAGTTACGTTTGAGTTTCATAGATCCCCCATTACTCATTTTTAGCCACAGGCAGGGCGAAACAGAACTTGGAGCCTTTGCCGATCTTTGATTCAACCCATATCTTGCCGCCGTGCTTCTCCACTACGGACCGGGAAATGGCAAGGCCCAGGCCGGTGCCCGGCACCTGGCTGGCGCTGGACCGGCCCCGGTAGAACTTGTCAAAAACCATTTTTTGTTCTTCGAGCGGAATACCGGGGCCGTTGTCCTCGACGCAGATTATTACGGCCTCCCCCTTGTCGGTGCCGAACACCCTGACGCTGGCGCCGTCGCCGGAGTACTTGATGGCGTTTATCAGGAGGTTATCCACAACCTGGCTGATCCAGCGCGTATCGCCGTTCACCTGCGGCAGGCTCTTATCCATGGCGTTGGATAAGGATATTTTTTTCTCGCGGGCCTTCAGCGACATGGAAGAAACCGAATTCCTGACGATCTCCGACAGGTCCACTTTTTGAAATTCCATTTCCACCTTGCCGTTAAGGCGCGAGAGGTCAAGGAGGTTGGAGATAAGATGCGTCAGGCGGTTGACCGACTGATCCACGACAGTGAGGAAATTCAGCTGCTGCTCGTTCAGCGGCCCCACCTCGCCGCTGAGTATGACCGAGACAAAACCTTTTATGGTCGTAAGCGGGGTCTTCAGCTCATGGCTTACCGTGGATAGAAACTCGTCTTTGAGCTTATTAAGCTGCGCTAATTCCTGCGCGGTTTTTGAGAGGTTGCCGTACAGGGTAACCATTTCTATGATTATCGCAAGCTCGTCGGCAATTATGGTGAGGAATTCAAGCTGGTCGGGAGTAAAGAAGTCTTTGCGCCGGCTGCCTACCCGCATGACGCCTATTATGCGCTCATGCAGCGAGATCGGCACGATCATCAGGGAATGTATTTCCCAGAGTTTGGCGTAGCGGGTAAGGACATCCGGATCATCCTGCGCGTCCTCCGTTATGAACGGCTTGCGCGTCAGGAAAGTGCGCACCGAGGCGGAAGCCTGGTTGTGTACCGGAATGCTGTAAAGCATGCGCTCGGAGTCCGGAATGCCGTAAGAACCTGGGCTGACTACCAGCTCCCCCTTGGCCTCGTCAAAAAGCAGGCAGGCCACCACGTCGGCCTCAACCATTTTGGCCACAATGTTTAAAATAGCCGAACAGCCGTTCTGGGAATCCTCTCCCGGGCCTGTAACCTTGGTTACAACCTCGTATAAAGCCTTGCGCTCGCGCGCCCGCTGTATAAGGCGCGAGCCGGCCACGTCCAGTTCCTTTACCACGGCGTTGACTTCGCTTTTAAGCTGCCCCGCTTCTTTTTTCAGGATGAAGAGCCTTTCGGAAGTTTTAGAGATGGCCGTAAGCTGGGAAGCGATAAAGCGCAGGTAAGGCTGGGCGGCGTCAAAAGAATCGGGGGACGGCGCCCCGAAGATCATCAGGCATTCCCCCGCGCCTCCCTCCCGGGTGAAGGGGCACATGAGCGCGGATCTGATGCCAAAGACCGAGAAGAGCTCATCCACCCCCTGGAAATCCCCGACGCGTACCTCGTCAAAGCGCAGCAGCTCCCCCTCCGAGGCGCTTCTGTCGAAAGCGCTCCACTTATAGGAGGACAGCAGCCTGGGCTCTATTTTAAAGTTTTTCAGGTAATTAACCAGGCGCCATTGGCCTTTATCTTTTTCAAAGACCAGCATGGAACTGTCGGGAAACGATTTATGCAGCTTTATCAGGTAATAGTTGAGAATGTCCGAATATTGGTCTTTCTGCTCGGGTGTGTACGCCCGCTCCATGGTTTCCCGGGTAAACACGGTAAAATCCGAGAAGGCTTTTTCGGACGTACGGAGGCGGATCTCATTGGGGAGCACGCTCCTAAATTTAAGGTACCAGTAGGCGCCGAAAGCGCCCGCGGCCCCGAGCGCGCCCGCGGCGATTAGAGTGTTAAGCATTATCAGACCAGGCCCATCAGAATCCGGGTGTAGGCGGCTTTGGATTTTATTTTATCCGAGGGAAGCCAGCCGCCTTTTATGCCGAAACTGTCGGTTATCTTTAGCGTGATGTGCCGGAACTCCCCTTCTTGCGCGCCGAGCGCGGAGGTAGGCTGCGGCCCAAGGACTATCACGCCGTTCACCCCGCGCTCAAGGGCGTAATTCCCTATCTTGAAAGGTATCCCGTAAAGTTCGTCAGGGTTATACTCCTCGGTAAAAACCTGGTTCCACTCCGTATTAAGCCCGAGTTCTTTGGCGCATTCGTGCAGCGAAAAAAGAGCGAAATCGGCTTCTTGCTTCTGGCCCTTCGGATAGAAGATCCCCCATTTAAACCACTCGTCTTTCGGAGAAAGCTTACAGGCCGCGGCCCGTCTGATATCCTCTTCGCTCAGACCCGTGGAGTCGGGCACCTCGCTCAAACCCAGCAGCATATCAAACAGCTGCTCGTGGCTGTACTTGTTCATGGCGTTAACCACGAACTTTTCAAGTTTTTTCATGCCTTCGAAGTCTTTTACCGCTTCCCCGAAAGGCATCTGCTTTTGCGCAAAAATCGCGTTAGTGTCCGCATCGGAGATCTTGATATCCAGCCCCTGCATCAACTGCCCGATTATTGCTTTATAAGCCTGCGCCCCTACCATTTTAAGGTCAACCATCCAGCCCTGGGTAAACTGGAAACCCACGGCGTCTTCAAGACCGGAAAGGGCTTTGGGAGGGAAAACGGTGGAAACGACTATCTGTTTATTCTGCGCAACGAAATCGTTAAGCAGTTTTGAGATGAATTTCTGGTTGGCCGGCGAGATCATAAGCAGGTGGGCGTCGTCTATTATCAGCGCCTTGACTTTTGCCAGGATTGCCTCCAGCCTGCCCAGGCTCCCGTCTTTAGCCGCAAGCTCAACGCCTTTTGAGAACCTGATGCCGTCGGTGACGAAAATGTTATTCTGCCCCATTGCGGAGGAAAGGCCGTAAGAAATAGAGTTGATAAAATGAGTTTTCCCGGTGCCCGGACCCCCGAAAATAAGCAGCGGGTTGTAGATAACCCCGGGGTTTTCCACCACAGCCATTGCCGCCGCGTGGGCAAAGCGGTTATGAGACCCGGCCACCAGCGTCTGGAAGCTGTAGGTGGGAATAAGCGGCAGTTCCATGGACCATCTTGTTTTTTTCCG
>JAVHRY010000062.1:8366-13217 GCA_036171915.1 Elusimicrobiales bacterium
GGAAGCTGTAGGTGGGAATAAGCGGCAGTTCCATGGACCATCTTGTTTTTTTCCGGATAGAACCCGCCGTGGCGGCCGGTTTGGGGACCGCAGCTTTTACAGGTACGGGGGCTATAACCTCCGGCTCCTGCGCTTTGATCCTGGCTGTCTGGGAAGGGACAAAATTCATAGCCGGCCCGTGCGGACTGGCTTCAGGCGGCAAAACCGGCGGCAAGTGGGCTGGCGCCGGGGGCGGCGCGTTATAAGGCTCCAGGGCTGGCGCCGGGGGCGGCGCGTTATAAGGCTCCGGGGCTGGCGCCGGGGGCGGCGCGCTATAGGGCTCCGGGGCTGGCGCCGGAGGCGGCGCGCTATAAGGCTCCGGGGCTGGCTCCGGAAGTTCGGCTTTCAGCACAGGCCGGGGCGCCGCAAAAGGCGCGGGCTCGTCAAGAAAAGAATCTGTTTCGACGTGGGCCTTGGCGCTCAGTTCGGCCGTAATGGCCTTGAGTTTTGTCATGGCGCCTATCTCAAGCTCGGAAAGGTATATGACAAAATCGAAGTCGCCGGAAGTTTTTTCAGGCCTGGAACAGATACTTCCTAATTTTTTTACGATTAAAAAGATATCCTTCATCTCCCCTTTTATGAGGAGCTTGTGCCGGCCGGGATGTTTCTCATTAGGCGCCGGGGCGACGTCCCATTTCTTTATCATACGATCAAAACCAGGTCCAGAACCAGGTCCAGCGCCGCCGAGTGGTTAAACCCGGCGGAATCGTAGTGCCTGAAGAACTTACCCGCCGAAGCAAAGGCGCTCTCTATTTCGTATATCTTTTCCTGCGGGATGACCCCCACACACACCAGCCCCTGGGAACCGGAGTCGGAGACGGTCTGCAGTATATAATTACCGTTTATTTCGGGGTCGCACTCTTTGACCGAAACGCGTTTTACGAACATCGGTTTATCGGCCGATTTAAGGCAGATGGCGTCAATTTCCGAAATAATCGCGGCGCAAAGGTCCTTGTCAGGCGCGGCATAAAGAAAACTGATGGCTTTTACGCGCTCGTCGGGGATCCCCTCCGGGACCGGTTTACACGCTAACCCGGAAAGGTCCACGGCCCGCGAACGGGAGGTAATGCCGGGAGAGGTACCGGCCTCAAAAATAACCGTTTTTTCTTCAGCCCCGGGGGTAGGCGGCAGCACCAGGGTTTCGTCTCCGGAGGGGGCCTGTGACTGGCCGTCAGGGAGCGCGCTGGCCGGCTCAGGGACAAGCCCGGCTTCCGGCCTGGCTTCGGGCGCCGGCTCGTTTACCGATAAATTCATTTCGCCTTGAGGGCGCATGGCAGGCGCCGGCTCGTTTACCGACAACTGTATTTCACCGGCCGCGGGCTGGTCTCCCCCGGCTGGCTCCGGGACCGCCTGCGGGCCGGGGTCCGGAGTCACTTCAACCTGCGGCTGCGCGGCAGCGGGCTCAAGGATAAGACCTTCAGGCGCGGCTTCCTGGCTGACCTCGATCGGCGCTTCCTTGCCTTCGCCTTCAGGTTTATCAGCCACCGCGTCCCCCTGCGGAGCGGCAGCGGGCTCAAGGATAAGACCTTCAGGCGCGGCTTCCTGGACAGCCTCGATCGGCGCTTCCTTATTTTCGTTTTCAGGTTTATCAGCCACCGCGTCCCCCTGCGGAGCGGCAGCCTGAAGCTGCTTTTCAAATTCAGCCAGTTCGTCAGCCCCGGGCTCAGTTATAGCCGGCCCCTGGGAGGGAGGAGGAACTGCGGCCGATTCCGGGGCCGCCGGCCCGGCCGCGGGCTTTTCATCCGAGGACATAAGCAGCATGGCGTCTATGTCTGGAACGCCGAAATCCGCTGTTCCGGTGTATTTTTCCGGGTTTCCCGCGGACGGGTCTGCCGCGGAGTTATCCCCCACGGGAAACAAAACTTCAGCGCCGGAGGCCTCCGGAACGGTAGCAGGCGGCAGGGCGTCCTGCAGCGAAAAATTGTCTTCCCCGGCTTCGTGCAAATCCACGGACGCCTGGACAGGCTGAGCCACGGGCTCTTTGTCCTCCGGGGCCTTAAATACGGAAATGATAAGCCCGCCCTTGCCCGCGCCGTCTCTTTTGGCGGCCGGCGGTTCGGCCGGCGGCTCCAGCGGAGCTCCGGCGAGTTTAGCCGTCACCGGGGAGGCCGGCTTTGCCTGCTCTTCGGCTTCCTTTTCTCCGAACATGAAATCGCCAAGGCTTTGCGGCACAAGTTTTTCCAGCGCGGGCGCGTCGGCACCTTCCCTAAGGGCCGAAAAGGCCGGGAGGACCACGGTTTTATCAGCGTCATCTGGAGCAGGAGCGGGAGCGGGAGCGGCCGCCGGTTTTTCTGACGTCCTGTAAACTGGTTCGGAAGAGAATTCAGCGGGTTTTATATCCGGCATCCTTATGCCGTCCAAAATAGAGGGCATCTTATTGAGGAGACCGTTAAGGTCGGAAAGTATTTCGTCAATGGACTCTTTTTTTCTGCCGTCTTTGTTATCCATAAATACACCCCCCCCCGTTCCGAGGCCGGCCAGCGCGATAAACGCGTATTACAATGTCTAATTATAGCAATTGTCCGGGCAATTTAGCGTTTTTTTTGCCCAAATTGGGCAGCCTGAAATAAAAAAGGCCCGCGCAAAGGCCGGGGCATTCCTGCCGCGGCGGCATAGCCCAGGCAGGAGTCCGCCTCCGCGCTCAGGTCTATGGCCCGGGAAGATATGCTCAACAGGTATTTCAACCCTTCCCCGTCCCCCAGCCTGGCTAGGGCGCAGGCGGCGTAAATTCTGGGAACTCCGGACGGATAAAGCGCGAAGACGCGGCGCATCTCCGCGTTAAAGTCGCCCAGGCCCGCCATGGAAGCAAGGAAGAACCCTGAAGTCTTAAGTTGTGCGTCATTTTCAGATACGAGCGCCGCGGAGATATTCTTTATTTCAGCGAGGTAGGGTTTGAAGGGAAAACCTTCCGCCGCGCAGATCCCGGCCTCAAAAGCGGCTTGTCCTCTTGCCGCGGAGCGGCCCGAAGCGGCGCTCTTTAACAGCGCCTCGAACAAGGTGCGCCTGTCCCCCGGGTCCGCGTCTTCGCGCGCCCATTTTCCCAGCAGTTTTACCGCGGCACGCCCAACCCGGTCCTCCGGGCTCGAGGCCAGCGGTATTACCCCGGCCTTAGCCCCGCGCGGCAGAAAGCGCAGGTGTTCCATTTCGGCCAGGGAACCCAGAACCCCGCTGTAATTGAACTCGGCCTCGTCAGAAAACCCGGTTTCACTGATTTTTGGGAACGGAACTTTTCCGGTTAACCGCGGCGTGAAGAAAAAAGCAGCGCCGCAGCAGAGCAGCAGCAGGCCGGCCGCTATAAGCAGCCCCGGACCTTTTCCGGGAGGACGTTCTATCTTTACCGGGGCCTCGGTTATGTTCCCGCCGCAAACCGCGCATTTAGCGCCGGTATCCGGGTTCCCATAGCCGCAGGCGGGACAGGGTTTCATCAGGCAATTACTTCGGCGAGGCAGGCGCCAGCGCGGGCCGCTGTTATGCGGCAGCGCAGCAGCCCCCCGGTTTTAAGCGGCCCAGGAAGTTCCAGGTTGACAAAATTGGAAGCGAGCGCCAGCGCGCGGTTTTCCTTGTTCCTGAGCACCAGGGCCACGGTTTCAGAACCCGGCATGGAGGCGGCGCAGGCGGCGCGCAGTTCCGCGTCCAGGGCGCGCAGGGCGCGCGAGCGCTCCGAAACTATTTTCGGAGAAAGGGGTTTCAGGGCGGCGGCCTTTGTGCCGGGACGGGCGGAAAAGCTGAAAACGTGCAGGCCGGAAAGGCCGCAGTTACGCACGAATTTAAGGGCGGCGGCAAAATCCTCTTCTGTTTCAGAAGGATAGCCGGCTATGATGTCGGCGTAGATTCCCACACCGGGGAAAACCCGGCGCAGCTCTTCTACTTTGGCTTTATATCCGGAGGCGCTGTAAAGGCGGCCCATGGCTTTAAGTACGGGGTCGGCTCCGGCCTGCAGCGGCAGGTGGAAATAATTGCAGAATTTAGGCCCTGCGGCTTTTAAGACCTTGAGCAGGTCCGGGGTGAGCTCTTCGGATTCGATGGAAGAGAAGCGCAGGCGGAAGTTTCCTTCTAGGGCGAAGAGTTCCCGCATTAAATCGGCGAGGCCGGCGCCGGTTTCTTTGCAATGGTAGATGCCAAGGCGCGTGCCGCAGAGCACTATTTCGGCGAAGCCGTCAGCCGTTAGTTTTTTTACTTCGGAGACGGTGGCGGCGAGCGGTTTGGACCTGAGCTCGCTGCGGGCGAGGTTTACCAGGCAGTAGGCGCACTTCAGGTTGCAGCCATCCTGTACTTTTATAAAGGCCCTGGCCCGGCCGTAAAATCTGGTAACGGAGAAAAAATCCCGCGCGACGGGGGTTCCGCAGAGCCTGGCGGGGATATCCTCTTTTTCTTTATTATGAAAAACCGAAGCGCCCGGAGCGGCGGCAAGTATTTTAGCGGGCTCCAAAGTGGCCAGGCAGCCTGTTACGGCAATGGAAGCCTTGGGGTTGGCCGCAGCTGTTTTGCGCAGGAAAGCGATACAGTCCCGGTCGGCCTTTGCGGTAACCGAACAGGTGTTCACTATCACCAGGTCGGCGTCTTCCGGAGTGTCGGCCGCAGTGTGCCCCAGCGCCGCAAACTTCTCGCGGAGACTCTCGGTCTCCACCTGGTTCACCCGGCATCCCACGGTCTTGAAAAAAACTTTCACCCCGATATTTTAACACTTATGAGGGTCGCACTTTATAGTTTTGGGGAAGGAGAACCGCGAGATGTGAAGTCGGGGTCCTGTCGAGGGTATGGGTTTGTCGGGCACGGGGTCGGGGCACACCGTGCCCGCCCCTCCTCACTCAG
>JAVHRY010000063.1:0-12905 GCA_036171915.1 Elusimicrobiales bacterium
CCAGCTTAAAGCATACATAAAGACAAAATAAAATACAAATAAAAAGCGGGCGCGCTGTGAAATCGTTCGGCGCGCATTTTGCTAAAATTAATATATGGACTTCCTTTCTGTGCTTTTCTCCCCGCAATCCGTGGCCTGGTCTGTTTTTGTAATAATGCTGGTGGCGGCGGCCGGCCTCGCTATCGGCAATATAAAACTTTTCGGCATAAACCTGGGCATAACGGGGGTGTTGTTTTCCGGCATCCTCGCCGGCCACTTTGGCGTGGACATAAACCACGACACACTGGAGTTCCTGCGCGACTTCGGCCTTATTCTCTTTGTCTATTCCATCGGCACGCAGGTCGGGCCCGGTTTCTTTTCCTCTTTCCGCAAGGAAGGTATGCGCCTTAATCTGCTGGCCGCCGCGGTGGTGCTCTTCGGCGTGGCCATTACACTGGCCGTGGTCCGGTTCGCGGGCTTTGACATCCCCACGGCGGTGGGCATGTACGCCGGCGCGGTTACTAATACCCCCTCCCTGGCTGCCGCCCAGCAGACCCTGGGAGCGGTAAGCCCCGAGGCCGCCAACAGCGCTTCCGTGGGCTACGCCCTAGCCTATCCAGGCGCCATCCTCGGCGTAATCCTTACCATGCTCCTCATCCGGCGCCTGTTCCGGGCCCAGGCCGCCCAGGATATGCTGGCCGTGCACTCCGACAAGGCGGCCGCCTCCCTTATTAACGCGAGTATAATCGTAGAGAACAAGAACCTGGAGGGACTTAAGCTGACGGAGCTCCCAGCCATAAACGAGCTGGGCGTGGTAATTTCCCGCGTTTACCACGACAAGCAGCTCTCCGTAGCTCACGACGATACGGTTATTCACCGCGGCGACGTGCTGCTGGCGGTAGGCCTGGAAGCCGCCGTGAAGAGGTTTACCCTGGTGGTGGGTTCCCCGAGCGAGATGGACCTGAAAAAGCTCCCCAGCCAGATCATACATTCGCGCGTGATCGTAACCCATAAAGAGGTCATCGGTAAAACCCTGGGCGAAATAAACCTGGAATCGCAGTACGACGTGGTGGCTACCCGCGCGGCCCGCGCCGACGTGGAATTCCTGGTATCGGACTCCTACGTGCTGCAGTTCGCCGACAACCTGGTGCTGGTGGGGTCCGCGGCCGGGGTGGCCAAGGCCGCCGCCCTGCTCGGGAATTCCCCCAAAGACCTGAACCATCCCCAGCTTATCCCCGCTTTCATAGGGATAGCGTCCGGCGTACTATTGGGATCTATGCCTATTTCGATTCCCGGCCTGAGCGAGCCCGTAAAGCTGGGCCTCGCCGGCGGCCCGCTTGTAATGGCCATCATACTCAGCTACATACAGAATATCGGCCCGCTCAACTGGTACCTGCCCCCGGCCGGCAACCTGATGCTGCGGGAGCTCGGCATAGTGCTTTTCCTGGCCTGTGTGGGCCTGAAGGCCGGCGGCAGGTTCTTTGAGACCCTGCTCAGCGGCAACGGCCTGCATTTAGTCTTTTTCTCTTTCCTTATAACCGTGCTGCCTATAATCATACTCGGGCTCTTCGCCAAACTGAAGCTCAAACTTAACTATCTGTCCCTTTGCGGGGCGCTTGCCGGGTCCATGACCGATCCCCCCGCCCTGGCCTTCGCCAACGCCATGAACCCGTCAAACCTTTCCGCCATGTCCTACGCCACGGTCTATCCGCTGGTGATGGTCCTCCGGGTGATCACGGCGCAGATAATGGTCATGTCCTTCATGAAATGACTGAAATAATAGCGAACCTCGCCATTGTGCTGGCGGCCGGCTGGCTGTTCAGGAAATACGGGATAGTAGAGGAAGGCTCTGAAAAGGCTTTCAACCGGTACCTGTATTACCTGGCCCTGCCGGCCCTGATAATAGTTAAGATAGCGGATACTCCCCTCTCCGGCCTGGGCTGGCGCTTCCTTGCCGCCAATACGCTGCCGCTGGCGGCCGTAATGGGCTTAGTGTGGGCGCTCTGGAAAGCCGGGGCTTTTGACTGGAAGCTGGCCCGGCTGCTGCTGATAGTTTCCGTGCTGGGCAATACGGTCTACCTGGGCTTCCCGGTGGCCGCCATGCGCCTGGGCGAACAAGCCATAGGCTACGCGGCCATAGCCGCTTCCATACAAAATATTTTTATTTTCACTTTCGGCTTTGTCGTCATGACGCTTATCTGCGACGGGGCCTGTCCCCCGGGGCGGTTCCTGCGGCTCATAGGGCGCAACGTGGTGCTTTGGTCCTCGGTGGCGGGGCTGGTAATAGCGGCCTTCGGCCTTAGCCTGCCTTCCCTGCTGCACCGGGTGCTTTCCGACATCGGCAAAACTACCCTGCCGCTTTCACTCTTTACCATAGGGGTCAGTTTATATGGTAAAAAAATAGCGCGCAACATCCCGCGCATAGCGCTGGTGAGCGGTTTTAAACTGCTGCTGCTGCCGTTCTTTTATATTGTCTTCGCCGGGTGGGCCGGGTTTACGGGGCTGGTCTCAAAAGTGACTTTTATTGAAATTGTAACGCCTGTGGCCGTATTGAACTACATCATAGCCCTGGAATTTGATTTTGACTCCGAGCTGGTAAGCCAGAGCATTTTGTTCTCCACGCTGGCATTTTTCCCGCTGTTGTACCTTTATGATTGGGCGCTGTCGGCTTTCCTTTAACAGACTGTCAAATCAGGGCTTTCCCCCCAGTTCCTCTTCCAGCTTCCTTCTCTCGTAGATCTGCCTGTAAAGGCCGTCCCGCGCCATCAGCTCGGCGTGCGTGCCCTTTTCGGCAAGCTGCCCTTCGTCCATGGTCAGTATGAAGTCCGCGCGCTCAATGGTCTTAACGCGGTGAGTTACTATAAGGCAGATGGCCTCCGGCAGCTCTTGCCTGAAGGCTTTCCAGAAATTCTCCTCTGTCTGGGCGTCCATGGCGCTGGTGGCGTCGTCAAAAAGCACCAGGTCCGGCCCGGCGAGCAGGGCGCGGGCTATGGCTATGCGTTGCTTCTGCCCCCCGGAAAGGGAGACGCCACGCGTGCCGACAGGTGTTTCCAGCCCCTTAGGCAGCTTGTCCAGGTCGTGCTTCAGCTGGGATACGCGCAGCGCGCGCGCCAATGCCCCGTCGTCCAGACCTTCGCGGCCCAGCGTTATATTGTTCTTGACCGTGTCGGTCATTATAAAGGGCTCCTGAGTGACCAGGCCCAGCCGGGAGCGCAGCGCTTCGGGTGCGAAGGTCCTTATGTCTTCGCCGTTAACCAGCAGTTCGCCTGAAGAATATTCCGCCAGGCGCGTCAGCAGCGAGAGCAGGCTGGTCTTCCCTGAGCCTATCTTCCCCACCACCGCCACAAGTTCGCCACGGCTGGCCTTGAAAGTTATTTTCTTCAGGAGCGGCTCGCCTTTCTCTGTCAGCACGCAGACGTCGGAGGCCTCTACGCTTTCTATGCCCGCGGGCGGCTGTGCCGGGGTTTTCGGCCTTTTTACCGCGCTCCTGGCCTGCAGCAGTTCGTCCACGCGCTTTATAGAGGCGCCGGCGCGTGTGCCTGCCACGAAAAATTCGCTGATATCGCGCAGCGGCATCATTATCATGCCGGAGTAAAAATAGAAGGCTATAAGGTCGCCGAGCGTGGCTTTGCCGCGCATCACCATAAGGCCGCCGGCCAGATAGAGTATGGCGACCGAGACGAAATTGGCGGAATGGTAGAAGTAGGAGAAGAAGATATGCAGGCGTTCGGAGGAAACCTCCGCCTCTTTCTGCCCGTCGGCCTTGGCCGAGAAGAAGGCGCACTGCGCGGCCTCCTTGGCGTTGGCCTTTACCAGCTTTATGCCGGTAAAGCAGGTTTCCAGAAAGTCGTAGATCAGCGTTATGCTCTTCTGCAGGGCGTCATATCTTTCATGCAGCTTCCCGCCCGTCTTAAGCGAAAGCGCCAGCATGAAAGGCGTGGGCAGCAGCACCCAGAAAGTGAGCCACCCGTTGAGCAGCACCATCATGGTAACGGCGGCCACCAGCGTAAAGATAGCCTGTATGAAGCGGAACACCCCCGAGCAGGCGAACCAGGAGATCTTTTTTGAGATGTCGTCCACCAGCCGCGTTACCAGGTCCCCCGTGGTGAACTTGTGGTAGAACTGAGCGTCCAGCCGCATGACATGTTCGAACGCCTCCTTGCGGAAGTCCCACTCCAGCTTCATGTTCATGTAGGCGCGGTTGCGCTGCGCCGCTATGCTGATGAGCGTATTGGCCACGCCAACTCCCAGGATAAGCCAGATGCTTTTATGCAGGTACGCCAGTGAGATCTGCGACGTCAAGCCGTTTATTATCTGTTTTATCAGGTAGGGATAGAGCGCGCCCAGGACGGCGCTGGCAATGCCCATCATGATTATCTCAAGCATGCGGGCCTGGTAGCGCCGCCAATAGGGAAAAAGCCACTTCAGCGCGAAGATCATGGGGCGGTCTCCCCGAACTGAAGTTTATAGAATTTGGAGTAAATGCCGCCCTTTCCCAGGAGCTCGGCGTGCGTGCCGCTTTCCTTGATCTGCCCTTCCGAGAGCAGCAGGATATTGTCGGAGTTTAGGATGGTGGACAGCCGGTGCGCGATGATGATCATGGTCTTGCGGCTGATAAGCCGCTCCATGGCGGAGCTTATGAGCCGCTCGGTATAGGGGTCTATGTGCGAGGTCGCCTCGTCAAAGACCAGGGTCTCCTGGTTCAGGACCATGGCGCGGGCCAGCGCTATAACCTGCTTTTCCCCGGCCGACAGGTTCGCCCCTTTTTCCACGATATGTTTACCCAGCCCGTGGTGCCTGAAGAACGCTTCCAGCCCCACGGTCTTAATAGCGTCGTGCACCATCGCGTCCGGTATGGCCTCGTCCATGAGCTTGAGGTTCTGCATTATAGTGCCGGGGAAAAGGTAGATGTCCTGGTGTACCAGGCCTATGGAGGTGCGCAGCGAATTCAGGCTTATCAGGGAGAGGTCCGTGCCGTCCACCAGTATTTTGCCTTTGTTCGGGGTGTAGAATTTGAAAAGCAAATTGGTGACCGTGGTTTTGCCGCCGCCCGTTTCGCCGACGATGGCCAGGCTTTTACCTTTGGGCAGCGTGAAAGAGATGTCCTTCAGGACCCAAGGCGCGGCGTCGGAGTAGCGCATCCAGACGTTCCGGAATTCTATGCCCGTCTTGATGGAATGTATGAAGCGGGGGTTGGGCGGGTCGATTATGGCCGGCTTGCGCTCAAGGATCTTATGTATGCGGTGGCCGGCCGAGAAGGAGCGCTGGATTATACTGATATGCTCGGAGACGCTGAAGACCGGCTCAAAGAGTTTATCAACATACAGGATGAACATCACGAGCGTGCCGATGGTCAGCTTCCCCTCCAGCGCCCAGGCGCCGCCCACGCCCAGGATCATGGCTGTCGAGACGGGGCTTATCAGGATGATGCTCATGAAGAAGGCGATCATCAGTATCTCGGCGTTGAGCTCGGCGTCAAACTTGCGCTTGTTGATGTCCTCCAGGCGGCCCGCCGTCATGGCCGCCCGGTTGAAGGCCTGCAGCAGACCCGCGGCGTTCAGGTTCTCCGTAAGGAAGCCGGAGATCTCGCTGGCCAGCTTCCTGACCGTGACAAAAAGCGCGGAACTCTTGCGCAGGAAAACAGCGCTTACGATCACCACGAAAGGGAACATGGAAGAAAGCAGCAGCGTCAGCCTGGGGCTGAAATAGAACATCACGCCGAAAGTGACCACGAACATCAGGATGTCGCGGAAGATGTTAACCGTGGTTTCGGTGAAAAGCTCGTAGAGCGTGCTGGTGTCGGCCTGCACGCGCGCGGTGAGGCGGCCTACGGGGTATTCCGCGTAAAAAGGCAGGTCCAGCGCCAGCATGTGCTCCAGCATGCGCTTCTTGAGGTCCGTAATTATCTGCTGGCCGGTCTTTATCAGGCGCATGCGGAGCAAGTAATTAGTGGCGAGGAAAAGGATAGAATTCAGGAACAGCAGGCCTACGGAGATGACAAGCAGGCGCATGTCGGCGGCCGGGATAGCCTTGTCTATAATGTACTTGGCTATTATAGGGGTAAGCAGGCTGAAGACCGTGGACAGCAGCAGCCAGACAAAAGCGGCGGAGAACCCTTTTTTTTTGGGCAGGATGAACCCTAAAAGCAGGCGGAAGGTGGCCCGGTAATTTATTTTCTCTTTCGGGTCCTGCCCGTCGTCGCCGCGTTCTCCGTGCATAATATCAATATTCTATAAAATCCGTAAAACAAAAAGAGCCCGGGGTTTTAGCCCCGGGCCCTTTTTATGCCGCGCTCCGGGCTAAACTTTAATTTCCGCGCCGCGCCTGAGCGCTTTTACGTTGAGCTCTATCACTTCTGGTTTAAGTTTCTTATAGACTTTGGCCATGGCTTTAGCTATGGCGTCCACGCTCATCGCGCCGGTGGCCGCCGCGAAGGCGCCCAGCGCCACCATGTTCATGGCTTTGGGGTTGCCCACCTCGCCGGCTATGGCGTTGCAGGGCACGTACATTACCTTTATGTCCTTGCGGGTCGGTTTGGAATTAACCAGGGAGCTGTTCACTATCAGCAGGCCTCCCGGTTTTACCATCGGTTCGAACTTGGCCAGCGACGGCTCGTTAAGAACTATAACGGTGTCCGGGTTAGAAACTATGGGGGTAGTCACCTCTTCGGAGGCCACCACCACCGAGCAGTTGGCCGTGCCGCCGCGCATCTCGGCGCCGTAGGACGGGAAAAAACTTACTTCCCTGCCTTCTATCATGCCGGCCTGCGCCAGCAGCACGCCGGCTGAAATTACGCCCTGCCCGCCGAAACCAGCTATCCTTATGCCTTGGTACATAAATTTCTCCTTTTCCGTCAATCGTGAATGCTAAATCGTCAATAGTTATGAAGTGTACAGCCCACCCACTATTTCAGATTTACGATTCACGCTCCTTTGTAAACGCCCAGCGGGAACACCGGCAGCATGCCTTCCGCCACGAACTTGGTGGCCTCGGCGGGGTTGCTGGCCTTGGTCCCCCAGTTGGTGGGGCACATGGACAGAATCTCCACCAGGGAGAAGCCCTTGCCGTCCACCTGGTTCTGGAAGGCCTTCTTTATGGCGGCCTTGGTCTTCACCACGTTGGGGGCGGTGTGCACGGAGGTGCGCTCTATGTAGATAGCGCCGTCTATCGTGGCGAGCATCTCGCTCATTTTAATCGGGTAGCCGGCCTGCGCCACGGTGCGGCCGTCCACGCAGGTGGTGGCCTTCTGGCCTATCAGCGTGGTCGGGGCCATCTGGCCGCCGGTCATGCCGTAAATGGCGTTGTTGATGAAGATAACCGTTATATGCTCGGAGCGGATGGCCGCGTGCACGATTTCAGCCATGCCTATAGAGGCCAAATCTCCGTCGCCCTGGTAGGAGAACACTATGGCGTCCGGCTTGGAACGCTTTATCCCGGTGGCTTCGGCGGGGCCGCGCCCGTGCGCGCCCTGTATCATGTCGCAGTTGAAATAGCTGTCGGCGAACACCGCGCAGCCTACCGGCGCCACGCCTATGGCGCGTTCACGTATACCCAGCTCGTCCATAACTTCCGCCACCAGGCGGTGCACTATCCCGTGGCCGCAGCCGGGGCAGTAGTGCATGGTAACGTCCAGAAGGGATTCGGGTCTCTTATTTAGCTGCTGCATATTCTTTAGCCCCCTTTTTTGCGATGCTTTCCATGGTCTTATAAACTTCTTCGGCGGTCATTACGGAAGCTCCCGGCCTGGCGTGCAGGTAAACGTCCGCGCGGCCGTTCAGCGAAAGCTGCACGTCCTCCACCATCTGCCCTAGGCTCATTTCCACTACAAGGAATTTCTTTATGCGCTTGGAGAGTTCCGCTATGCGGGCTTTAGGGAAAGGCCACAGAGTGATGGGGCGCAACAGGCCCGCTTTAAGGCCTTTCTCGCGGGCCAGCTTCACGGCGGCCACCGAGATGCGGGCCGAGGTGCCGTAAGCCACTATGGCTATTTCGGCGTCTTCCATCATCTTCTCCTCGTAGAGCACTTCGGAGGCCTCTATCTGCTTGTAGCGCTTCACGCGCTTGTTGACCATTACCTCCAGGTAGCCTTCGCGCAGGTCGTAGGATTTAACTATGCGCTTTGCGCGGCCCTTGTTTATGCCCAGTGCCCAGTCCGGTTCCTTAAGCGTTTTTACGTCCACTTCCGGGTTCTTGAATTCCACCGGCTCCATCATCTGCCCTATTATGCCGTCGGCCAGCACCATGGAGGGAATGCGGTATTTGCAGGAAACCTCAAAACACTTGTGCGGGAAGTTCGCCATTTCATTGGCGCCGTTCGGGGCCATTACAAAAGTACGGTAGTCGCCGTGCCCGCCGCCGCGGGTAGCCTGCCAATAGTCGCCCTGTGCGCCCGCGATGTTCCCGAGGCCCGGGCCGCCGCGCATTACGTTGGCGATAAAAACAGGGAGGTCGGCGCCGGCGCAGTAGGAAATACCTTCCTGCTTAAGGCTGATGCCGGGGCTGGAGGAGGAGGTCATGCAGCGCACGCCGGTGGCGGCCGCGCCGTAGACCATATTTATGGCCGAGATCTCGCTCTCGGCCTGCACGAAGACCCCGCCCACCTTGGGCAGGCGCCAGGACATGTATTCCGGCACTTCGTTCTGAGGGGTGATGGGGTAACCGGCGAAGAAGCGGCAGCCGGCGCGGATGGCGCCTTCGGCCAGGGCTTCATTACCTTTGGTAAGTTTTTTTTCAGCCATGTTGCTTTCCTCCTTATTTATAGACCGTTACGGCCAGGTCGGGGCAGATGCGCGCGCAAGCCATGCAAGCTATGCAGCAGCCTTCCATGGCGTCCTTGGCCGGGTAATAACCGGTCTTGGAGAATTTATCTGATTTTTCAATGCACTTTTTCGGGCAGACCTGTATGCACAGGTAGCAGCCTTTGCATTTGTCTATATTAACTTCCATCTTCGGCATAGGACCTCCGGTTGTTTGCTTCTGCGCGGCGCTCGGGGCTCGGCTGGCATACTGGGAGTTGGTGGTCGAACTGCCGGGGTAGCGCTTGGTGCTTATAAAAAGTATATCAAAAAAGAACCGGGCTTTTATACCCGGTTATTCGTTATTCATGAACGCCGCGAGGCTAAGGTATCTTCAACAGTTTTTTTGCTTCGGCGATCAGTTGCTCGGGATGGACGGGTTTTTTGAGCACCGAAACATTAAGATTCTTTTCCAGGTTTTGTACGTTTTCCGGCATCCCGGTGGAGAATATTATGGGGGTGTCGGTCTGGAAAAGGTTGCGCAGGCGGTCATAAACCTTCTGGCCGCCGCCGGCTGGCATATCCACGTCCAGCACCAGCAGGTCCGGCTTAAAATCCTGGTACTTCATAACGGCGCTGGCCGCGTCTTCGGCGGTCTGAATATCAAAACCGGCCTTGGAGAAGATCTCCCTGTAAAGCTCAAGTATGTTCAGGTCGTCGTCAACCGCCAGAATTTTTGCCATATGCCCCCTGACCTGCCAAGCAAACTATATTATAGAACTTTTTAAGCTTTGCGTTCATGCTTTCCGGGCCGAACCGGTTAAAACCAGTCTCGTCTTTTTCCAGCGCCCAGTCCCTGGCGGCGGCGCCCATAAGCCCGCGCAGTTCCTGCGACAGCGCCAGTCTTTCAAGGGCCGCGGCCAGCGCGACGGGGTCGGCGGGCTTTACCAGCAGGCCCGTAATGCCTTCCCTTATTATGTCGGGCAGGCCGCAAACGTCGCTTACTACCACCGGTATGCCCTGCATCTGTGCCTCAAGCGGGGCGCGGCCCATAGCCTCGTTAAGCGACGGCTGGACATAAATATCCAGCGCGCCGATCAGCGCCGCCGCGTCGGCCCTGAAGCCGGTAAACAGGGTGTTGTCGTCCAGGCCGAGCGAAGTTGAAAGGTTTTTCAGGCTTCTTTCCAGCTCCCCCCCGCCTATCACCACAAAGCGCAGTTTAACCGCCGGGAGGCGGGCCTTTAATATGGCGGCGGCGCGGATAAAATACTCCACCCCTTTTACGTGTTCAAGCCTGGCTATAGTTCCGATAGCTGTCTCGTCTTTTCCCAGGCCAAGGGCGCGCCGGCGTGCCGGCGCGTCTGACGCCTTTAAATCCACTCCGCTGTGGATTACCGTCCATTGTTCCGGTTTCCCTATTCCGGCCTCAACGGATTCCCGCAGTTCTCCCGGAGTCAGCGCTATAAAATAGTCGGTGAAGGCGGCCAGAAAACGCTCCGCCAGCCTGAGAATAAAAGTTTTCAGCGGGCCGTAATAGCCGTAGAGGAGGTGGCCGTGAGGGGTGTGTATTATAACCGCCGTTTTTTTTGCCTCCAGGTTCGCCCAGGCGGCGGCCACGCGTCCCAGCGCCCCGGCCTTGGAAGTATGGGTGTGCACTATCTCCGGCGCAAGCTGGGCCAGCTCTTTCTTGATCTCCAGCAGGGCGCCCAGGTCCCTGTTCGCGCTGATCTCGCGCTGCAGGTCGTTTATCTCTATGTAATTGACTTCGGGCGGCAGCAATTTTAAAAGTGCGGCGGAGTCCTTGTGGGGCCCGGCCATAAGCATCACGTCGTAATCCGCGGCCTGCGCGGCGCAGGAATCAATAACGTTGCGGCTTGCCCCCCCCGGCTCAAGGCGGGTTACGATATGGACGATAAGCGGTTTGTGCGGCATCAGGTACTGGTCCGGGTCTCGGCCTGGGCGGAGCAGAGGCAGGCGCAAAAAATGAATATAACCCCGGAGAGGTATATCCAGAACATAAGGGCTATTACCCCGCCGAAAGCGCCGTAGATGGCGTTCAATGTGGAGGAGTGATGCAGGTAAAGGATGAACAGGTTCTGGGCCGCGTGGAGCAGTATGGTGGCGCATAGGGCTGCGCCCCAGACTTCGGAGAAATGGGTTTTCCTGCGCGGCGCAAGGCGGTAAAAAAGACTGAGGCCGAAGAACATGGCCAGCCACGGCACAACTACCCCCCAAATACCTTGTCCGGGCAGAGGGAAGACGGCTATATTAAAGAATTTATCGGCCGTCTTTACAGCCAGGGGAAGCCCTATTCCTATAAGTATGGCGGCCAGCATTATTCCCATAAGCGCCAGGCCCTTAAGGGGCCTTTGCCACCATTTTTCCCACTCCATTCCCCAGGCGCGGTTGGCCGCGTGGGTGAGCGTGGTGATGAACTGTATAGACGGCCAGACCAGCAGCAGGAAAGCCGCCAGGCCGGCCTGCCCGCGCGCGCGCACTATCCGGGCCAGAACGTTTATAATGCGCACCTGCATCTCGGCGCTGGTCGGGATATATTTACCGATGTAGTCCAATACGGAGTTTACGGAGGTCGTCGGGTCAAAAAAAGGAGAGGCGATGGTTACCAGCAGAAGGATCAAAGGGAACAGCGAGAATAAGGCGTCGAAAGCGAAGGCGGAGGCCAGCTCAGGCCCGTCGATATGCGCGAATTTATGCCCGGCAAGTTCCAGCGTTGTCAGGGTCCTGCGGGTTAAATGTTTTATCCTGTGCGGCATTTTTTAGAGCATGGCCGGCGGGGGGCTGTCCCCCCCCCGCCCGCGCCTGGCTCAGGCGCCCTTCTTTACCTCTTCCAGGGACTCCGCTATCATGTCCACCGCGTAGGCCAGGTCCTTGGGCGAATGCCGGTAGGCTATGTAGCCGTGGTGGTAGGGCTGCAGGAACACTTTGCGGCGTATCAGCTGCGTGTAGAAGCTGGTGCGCTGCTTCTTGTATTTGCCGGTCTCTTCCTTGGTGAAGGTGATGTACGGCATCCACGGCCCGCCGGAGAACTCGATGCCGAGGCCGGAGTTCTTCACGAGCTTTTCCACTTTGCGGGAGAAGGCCGCGCCGCGCTTGGCGATGACGTCCAGGATATTGTCCCGTTCCAGCATCTCTATGGTCTTGAGCGAGCCTACCATGGCCAGGGTGTTGTTGAAGTAGGTTGAGCTGACGAAGGCCTTGGTGATCAGGACGTCCATAATGTCTTTGCGGCCGGCCACCATGCTGATCTCGTAGCCGTTGGCCATGGCCTTGCCGAAAACGGACATGTGCGGCGTCACGCCGAAGAGCTTCTGCGCGCCGCCCAGGCTTACGCGGAAGCCGGTGCGGATCTCGTCGAAGCACAGCACCGCGCCGTACTGCTCGGCGAGTTTTTTCACGCCTTCGAGGAAGCCGGGCTTGGGCATCTGTACTTTATGGGCGTTGGGATGGCCGAGCGGGGTGACTATGATGCAGGCCACGTCGCCGCCGTGCGTCTTCATCAGGTCTTCTAGCCCCTGCAGGTCGTTGTATTCGAATTCCAGCGTGTCCTCGTAGGACTTGGGCAGTACGCCGCCTTTGTTCTCTACGCACCAGTCGTGCCAGCCGTGGTAGCCGCAGCGGATGGTCTTGGACTTGCCGGTGAAAGAGCGGGCGATGCGGCCGGCCAGCGTGGTGGAGTCCGAGCCGGTCTTGGTGAACACCACTTTCTCGGCGGAGGGCACTAGCTCTATGACCTTTTTGGCCAGCTTGTTCTGGATCTCCTGCACGATAGACATGCAGAAGCCTTTTTCCTTGATCTGTTCTATCACGGCGCGGTCTATCTCGCGCTCGCGGTGGCCGATGATGATGGGGCCGTAGGCGCAGAGCATGTCGATATACTCGTTGCCATCCACGTCGGTGACCTTGCCGCCCTTGGCGGAGTCGAAGAATATGGGGTATTCCCCCTCCACGAAGTTGTATGGCCGGCGTATGCCCATCATGCCGCCGGGTATCAGCTCCTGGGCTTCCTTGTACAGCCGCAGCGAATTGTCCAGTTTAAGATGTTCAGCCATTTTAGTTTCTCCTTGTTTTAGAAGCAAAATCCGATATCGCTAGGCTTCCTGCGCCGGCCGCGGCGACCGGAACGCAAAAACAGGGTCTCGCACACCGTGCTCGCCCTTCCGGCTCTCGCCC